>JAIDQW010000021.1 GCA_029062075.1 Paramuribaculum sp. | reverse complement strand
TTAACCGGGAACATTTATGTGCCCGGATCGCGGGGATACCCGCCCCCATCCCCCAAACGTCCCCGTAGGGGGCGAGCTCCTCCCACCATTCCCACCACCGCAGAGCGCCGAAGGCGCGCCGCTGTGGAAACCCCAGCCAAGCAAAGCGCAGGCTGGGGATAGCCACCCCACATGATATGGAGCCTCGCAGAGGCGACCGTCCCATCCCATCAGTCCCACCTCTCCCACCATTCCCACCACCGCAGAGCGCCGAAGGCGCGCCGCTGTGCGAAACCCCAGCCAAGCAAAGCGCAGGCTGGGGATAGCCACCCCACATGATATGGAGCCTCGCAGAGGCGACCGTCCTATCCCATCAGTCCCACCTCTCCCACCATTCCCACCATTCCCACTACCTCCCTCCCGAGACGCATCCCCGTCCGCGTAGCGGGCTTGCTGTAGTTAGCCCCGGGTGAGGCGACAGCATCGCGGTCAAGCAGATGTCCCGGAGGGACATAAACTCGGTTAACCGGGTACATTTATGTGCCCGGACTCCGGGGACTCTGATATCCAACCCCGGTGGGTTGAACTTATATCACCCCCCCCCTATTAAATTATGTTAATTATCCCTACATTTTACTACTGCACACAATAAATATTATAATTTTGCGCTTATTAACTTCGGAATCAAAAATTGTACAGGATTCTGTGAGCTACATTACATCAATTAAACAGACAAATACATCATTTCATGCGCCGTAGCAGCCATTTGCTATGGGCGAATCTTCATATTCCATTGACACAACTTTAATCATCATACAAACAACATCAATTAATTAAGCTTTATTTTTTATGAAAAAACTTTTGCTATTACTAATGGCGATTCTGCTCTTCGCCCCGCCACGCGCCAAGGCTGCGGTTGGAGATGAGCATACATTCACCCTCTTTGATTGCACCAATCGCACTGCGGCCGCTGCTAATTTGACTTACCTCCTTTCAACCGGCACATCACCGAGTAGTTTCTACCCAAATAACAACACTAATAATCAGAACCTAAAGTATCTTCAGAGCACAAGCGGAAATACGGCGATTCGTATGGAATCAACGCCCGGTACCGCCAATCTTAATGTTAGAGGATCTACCACTACTACCCAATATGGTGACAACCTAAGGTACATCATGGTTAATAAAGGTGCACGCTTTCTTTTCAAAGTGTACTTTGGCAAAGTCAAGCAAGTGAAAATGCAGATAGGTACATCTACTACTGGAAATACCGGGCTTAACAATACATTTTGGAAAATCTATGACGAAAGTGGTACTGCTAAAGCAGTTTCACCTGTTCAAACTAACGGAATGAAACTTCAAACGTCAGCATCCAGCACTGGATGGACCCTCTATGAATATACATTCACGCCACTCGATGGCATGGATTATATTGAACTTTCATATTCCCAGATTGCCCTTTATGTCTATAAAATTGATATCACCTACGACGAAGCTGAAGCTACTCCGGTAGAGGCGCCTAAATTCGAGACTGCCCAAAATTTCGGCATCCAGAAAACAATCATTGACGGTGAAGAGGTCTGGGAACTGCCAATTGACTACCACTCTCAGAATGCTACAAAATTTACTTTTACCGGCCATGCCGATGCAATATATTACACCCTCAATGAAGATCTTCCGGATCTGACCGTTGATAACAGAACAACTGCCTCCGTTCAATATACTAAGGTAGCAAAAGGCACCTCAAACGGTACTACCAACTGGATTAGCATAGGTTCCGGGGTCGGTATCAAATATGACGGCATGGAGCCCTATGATAATGAGCTTGACGAGGCTAAGGTTATGACCGTAAGAGCTCGCGCTTTCAGTTCTATTTCCAATGAATTCAGCCCTGAGACAAAGGTCAAGGTAAAATTTGTCAGACTCCCGGCTGTTGAGTTGGATATGGATAAAATACTTGAGGTTAACAAAACAGCTCATGATTTCAAATTCGAGAACGGTGAGTTGCATTATAAAGGTCACAGCCCTATAATCTACTTCAAGAATCACAGGAATATAAACACTACCCTGGTTAACCTCAGATATAAGACAGATTATACCGATCCTAACACATCTTCATCACCGTATATAGGATTTAACACCGTAGCCGGAGGTCCTTTAGGTCCGATAGAATTAAAAAATGGTACTGATGATGATCTTCCTGTTAAAGGAACATCAAATGCCATCAATGCCGCTATATATGTCCAGACCTATCAGCACTCACCTACTGTAGCTAACACCTCCACGGTGTATGTTGCAACTCTGTTTTGGACTGCCGGAGCGCCTGGTCAGATTTCCAGATTCAAAATCATTTCTGATAATGAAGTAGGTGGCGGCGAGGAAACTCTGCCAAAGATTGCCGACCCGATTATTACTCCATCTTCCTCTGTTAAGACTGTTGCTCTATCCGGTGGTGTTTATGGTTATATAAATGATAAAATCACTGCAAATGTCCGCACCGGTTATGAGTGGGAAGAAGGTGTTGAACCCGGAACACTCAAATATCAGCTGTTTGATGCTTCTAACGGCACATGGCAGCTGACACCAAGCGTCAATGAAGATGACTGGAAGGCTGTACCTGCCGACGGCAAGATTGAAGTAAGCACTTCTGCCCGCGTTTTCGTGCGCGAGGAGAAGGAGGGCTACGAATCTTCTGACTACACCTATGCTGACTTCAACAAGCTGGAAACCACTAAGGTTAATACTCTCGACTACAACACTATCCTCGGTCTTGATGACGCTTCAACAGCAATCACTATCGATGTGCCGGTGCGTCTTATCGGTTCATTCAGCCTCAGCGGTGAAAACAGCACTACCGCCGGCAATAATGTCTATCTGATGTTCTTCGCCGACAAGGATGGCAATGTTATCCGTGTGCACAACGAAAGCGCCGGCGATAACCCATACCCCTACAACGAGGAGAACAAATACAAGATGTTCAAGAACCTCACAGGTGTGCTCCGCAAAAACAAGGAGATGCCTGAACTGTTCCTGAACACCCCTTCGCTCGACTACTCCGCATTCATTGACGGACCTTACGCGGCTGCCGACCTCAAGGAGGAGCTCGGTGAGAACTATCCCTCATACGAACCTGTCCTCACCGACAAGGTGCCCGTGGTGGCTGACTACTCCAAGCTCATGTACTTCGGTCCGATGCGCTGGAACCAGGAGACCGGTGAGTTTACCGACAACTATGGCGGCAGCGTGAAGCTCTACGACCGTATCGAAACTGAGATTGGAGAGGTTTCCAAACTCGAGGAGCGTCTCGCTGACGGTGTGCAGTACCGAATCGCAGGATATGTCGGTTATGCCGACGGTGCTCTGGTCATCATGCCACGCGCTATCGTGGCTGCGCCGCGACTCCTCGCTCCGAACCCCATCAACCCCGATGCGGCGCCTAATCAGCTCATTGACATGAACGTTATCTCTGACGCCCTCACTATATCTGTGAACACTGATGGATTCTCTAACAACGCTAAACTCATCTTTGTCAAAGTTCCTGACGTGGAAGCATGGCTCGATGACGAAGGCGTGTTCGATCCTGCCAAAGTTGACTGGACCAATCAGGAGGAACGCGACATAATGGCTGACGATGCCGACAATGCCAACGCCAACGAAATTGAAATCACTGCCGATGACCTCGGTGGCGACGGTGATTGTGCTCTCGCTGTGAAGATCAGCAACGAGGGCTTCGAGTCCGGTATGGTGGCTGTGAACTTCATCAAGCATGATGCAACATCTGTCAATTCTATCGAGGACTTTAAGAATGAGGTTATCAAACTCGTAAGCGGTGACGACAAGAAGTATGACGGATTCGACGCTCTTCCGCTCAACACCGATGATACCGCGGAACACGATTACTACCGTTTCGACGGTCTCGCCCGCGTCCGTGAAGTAACTCCTCACTATCTCTACATCCGTACTACTCCCGGCGACGGTTCAAACCTTCCCGATGATGCGGACCTGAGCGCACACTCCATGCTCCTCTACAATAAGGACGGATGGGATCATCCCGTGGCAGGTATCAAACTCGAAGCGAGCGCTACCGACACTCCTGTCGCACCGCAGGCAGAAACCGAAGCAACTACTCCGGAGGTTACTTCCG
Source organism: Paramuribaculum sp. (assembly GCA_029062075.1). Taxonomy (GTDB): domain Bacteria; phylum Bacteroidota; class Bacteroidia; order Bacteroidales; family Muribaculaceae; genus Paramuribaculum. The sequence continues at coordinate 1,669 of JAIDQW010000021.1, read as the reverse complement.
CTCCCGCTCCTATCAAGGCCGGAGACGTTATCACTAACTTCGCTCTTATCCCCACTAAGTCCAAGTTCGGAAACCTTATCGGTTACACCACCGGATTCGCCCGCACTTTCCGCCGTGTTGATAACGCCGAGGGCGGTTCAAACGACCCGATGGAAAAGAATGCACAGGATGAGGATAACCTCACTCCCTTCGCTGAGGGCGACCGAATGCTCCGCTACACTGTCAAAAACGCGAAAGTGGGCAGAAATGTGGTGGACGCTACAAAACCCGATACCGACCCGACCAAGTTCCAGTACTATATCGACATGACCGGCAAGCCTGTGATCAATGTCCGCGACGTGTTCGAGCCTGTTAACGGCTGGGATATGGCATGGGATCCCGAAGCTTACTATGACCTCACCGGTGTGGTGATGCTCGCCGACGGCAGCAAGGCTACCGACGAGGACGGCAGATACATGCTCGCTCTCATCAATTACAGCATGCCTGAAGTGAGCGTGGCTGAAGCTCCGACTATCCGCCTCGAAGGTGCCGGAACCGACACTCAGGAGCTCACCTTCCTCACTAACGCGGATGTGCGCCTATTCTCTTCAGAGACCGCTCAGGATGCTTACACCGTTTACTATACCACTGACGGATCTGATCCTCTAAACAGCGAAACAGTCGAGATTTATGAAAACGGAAAGCCGTTCAAGGTTTCCGCTTCCACTACAATCAAGGCATTCGTTGTCGCTAAAGGTCACCCCAACAGTGAAGTGGTTGAGTTCAACCTCACACGCCTCGCTTCTGACCGCAGATACATCGTGGACTTCGTAAACAATACCGCTGCCGAAACTCCATATCGCGTTACCGCTACTGCCAAGGTTGTCGCAAAAGGTGGTGAATACGCTTTCGTTCGCGGTACACAGGGACACTATCTCCCCATACACTTCGAAGACGATGCTGCAAAGGCTGAAGCTGCAAAACTTTCCGTAGGTGACTATATCAACGACTTCGTTGCAGAACCTTACATGGTTAAGGGCGATGTTGTCCGCGGTGCTCACGTGCACGGTGAATATGCCGCACTCTTCAAAGGCGCTGTAGCTAAACCTGAAAATATCGACGAAATCACCGCAGAGCCGGACGTTGTTGATAACATCACAGCTGCTAACGCACGCCGCTACGTGAAGATCATGAACGTAAGCCTTGAAGGTGAGGCGTTTGAGGATGAGGAAATCAGTGCTGTTGCTTCAACACAGTGGACTTGCATCACCGAGAAGGGTGAGGGACAGAAGATTGAAATCAACCACACCGTTCTCGAACCCTCGTTTGACTGGGACAGCTCTGACAACGACCCCGCAGCTTGCTACAACATCACCGGATTCGCCATGATCGGTGACGACGGCGACATCGAGCTCTGGCCTACCGAAGTTGAGAAAGTCAAGACTTCTGTAAGGGTAACTGCTTCATTCACCGGCGGCGGTATCGACAAGCAGCCTGTTATCGATGCTGACAACGCTTACACCGTCAACTTCAAGAAGCACGTCACCGTAAGACTCAACGCCGTAGCAGGTGCCACCATCTACTACTACGTTTCCGATACCGATGACGCTGCTAACAATCCTGCGGCTAACGCTAAGTGGAATGTGTATGCACAGCCCTTCACTATCGCACGAAACTGCTACATCCACGC
>JAIDQW010000209.1 GCA_029062075.1 Paramuribaculum sp. | reverse complement strand
GCTTGTTGCCTATTTTTTGTGAGTTGTTCTTGATGATGTTGCCGTACTGGCGCCCGCTCCGAAAAACTGGCTGGTGATGTGGAGCCACGGCACCGGTTGGATTGAAACAGCCGATTCTCGCTCTTATCAGCCACAGGCATCTGTAAATTCATTCGGTCAGGATATTCACCCCTCACGCACTGAGATGAATGTAACTACTCTTGCTTCGGTGCTTGGCGAGAACCGTTTTGACGTTATCTATTTTGACTGCTGCTTTATGGGTTGCATAGAAGTGATGTATGAGCTTCGCAAGGCTGCTAAGGAAATTGTTGCCTCAGCAACCGAGTTGCCTGTAGAGGGTATGCCTTACGATGTAAATATTCCGGCTATGTTTGCCGACAATGCCACAGCGCAGCAGGTTGCCGAGAATACTCTTGACTATTATCTCAATAATAAGGCTGCTTCAAACCGATCATGCACAATCGCAGTGGTGAAGACCGATGAGCTTGAGCCACTGGCCGAAGCTACCAGGGCTATTCACCGCACAGGGGTGCTTGCTCCTTACACCTATGACCTGAATGACGGCGGTGTGCGTCTTTACCGTAAGACCGGCACTAACTCTCACACCTATGATTTCGGTCATTATTTCAATCATCTTGAGGTGGAAGATCAGTCGCTTCTTGACGACTGGAACCGGAAATACAAGTCTGCCGTGACTTATTACGGCTCTACCCCGGTGAGCTACGGTCTTGATATGTCGGAATTTACAGGTTTGGGTGCATATATCGTACACTCCAAGTCGGATCTTTATATCTGCGGATTCACTAATCTTGCCTGGTATAAGGATGTTGTAAGTGTGAATCCCTCGCTTCAGGACACCAAGAACTGATGAAAAATCTACTACTGCAAATACCACTGCCCGAAGCGGTGACCGATAGCGTTCCCACACCCGCCCAGGAGATCGGGTCGTTGAAAAACATCACTTTTGACGAACTGATAAACGGGCTGGTGAAAGATATTGTGAGCTTTTCCATTCATCTGGCAATCGCCATACTGGTTTTCTATGTCGGCAAGTTTATCATAAAGCGTATATATGCAGCCACCGGTGCCATTCTCGCCAGGAGAAAAGTAGATGCCTCGCTTTCTACCTTTATTCTCAGTCTCATCAGAATTGTTCTCTACTTCATTCTGCTGGTGACGGTTATCGGTATTCTCGGCATCAATACAAGCTCGTTCATCGCGCTCTTTGCATCGGCAGGTGTTGCAATAGGTATGGCTCTGAGCGGCACTCTCCAGAATTTTGCGGGAGGTGTGCTTATACTTTTGCTTAAGCCATATAAGATAGGTGACTACATCGAGGCTCAGGGTTTTGCCGGAACAGTCACCCAGATTCAGATATTCTCTACGCTGATAAGTACCCCGGACAATAAATCCATAAATATCCCCAACGGGGCTCTGAGTACCGGTTCCATTAACAATTGGTCGCACAATCCTTACCGCAGGGTCCAGTGG
>JAIDQW010000208.1 GCA_029062075.1 Paramuribaculum sp. | reverse complement strand
TGCCTGATGATACAGCCGTCTATACCCATCGCTCCGGCAGAACGGGTCGTGCCGGCAAAACAGGCGTGAGCGTGGCGATTATCCACTCTCGAGAAAAAGGCAAACTTCGTGAGATTGAAAAGAAGATTGGCAAGAGTTTTGAGCGTAAGGAGGTGCCTACTCCCGAGCATATAATTGAAAAACAGCTTTATAATCTCGCCGACAGAATAGAAAAGGTCAAGGTAGATGATGAGGAGATAAACAAATATCTGCCCGGAGTGAGCCGGAAACTTAGCTGGCTCTCTCAGGAGGATTTGCTCAAAAGAGTGCTATCGCTTGAATTCAACAGGCTTCTTGATTACTACCGTGACGCCCCATCGATAGATTTTATTGACGAAAAGCCTAAAAAAGAGCGGAAGGATAAAAAAGAACATGAAAGACCGCGCAATGAAAAGGAAAAAGATCGCAGAACCGCTGAACGAGGAATGGCGAGAATCTATATCAATGCCGGTAAAGGTGACGGATTCTATGCCGGAAACCTTATTGATATGCTCAATCACCTGGTTGAAGGTAAGAGGGTTGATGTCGGCAGAATTGACCTGATGCCTCATTACTCTCTTTTTGATGTGCCTAAAGCTGAGGCTCGAAGAGTGGTTACCGGGCTAACAGGAGCCGATTTCCTCGGTAAACGGATTTACAGCGAGATAGCAGACCCTGATAAGGACTATGCCCGTGCGAGCGTGCGACGTTCCAAGAATATAGATGTGGATAATGAGCCTGAATCAACCTATGATTACTTTTTGAAAAAGAGCAGGTCATCCACCAAAAAGACTAAGAAATCAAAAAAGAAATAAACAGTCAATGAAATTATCAAGATTTTTTGCTGTAGCTTTTATGCTACTGCTGGGGGCAGGAGCTGCTTTTGCGCAGCTCTCTGCCTCTCGCGCTTTTGCTGAGGCGCCCCAAACGGTGTTTCCATTGCTTGACCACAATACCAGGCTGGATATGATTGACTATTTCAACAGCGGTATGACAACTCCGTCTAAAAATGCAATGGATGGAAAATCAAGAATCACGGCACTGTCACCAGTCAAGCTTGAGATAAGTATGACAGATGCCTCCACCTACGAACTTGCTGTGCTTCCAACGTCAGATGGCGACTCTGTGATTGCACTTATTACCACGGTGGCTACTCCGGCACCAGACAGCCAGATGGCAATTTTCTCAAAGGATTGGTCCAGAAATCTCACTAATACCGCTTTTTCCAAGCCGACGCTTGCCGACTGGCTTACAGATGAGGGAAAGGATAACATCGGTGAAGTAGAGGGTATTGTGCCGTTTCTGCTTGTGAGTTACAGCTATAATCCTGACACTCAGAAGCTCGAAATCACAAATAACACTGCAAAATTTGTGTCACCTGAACTTTACGAACTGGTTGCTCCTTCACTGAAGAAAACCATGTCGTTTAGCTGGAACGGCAGTAAGTTCGTTCCCGTATCATGAATGCCCGGTCATTCATTGATAGGCAACCGGAGGATAACGGTGCTATAACTTTGCGCGAGCTCAACCGAAGAGTCGCGCTTCAGCTATCTGTGCCACAGCTGCAGAATGTTTGGGTGACAGCGGAGTTGAGCGATGTGCGTGAGAGCGGCGGGCACTGCTATCTTGAGCTTATAGACAAGAATGAGGCTACCGGAATAATTGATGCTCGCTTGCGCGGAATAATCTGGGCATCGGCATTTTATAAGATGAGCACCAATTTCACGACGTTCACCGGGCAAAAGCTTGCCACAGGACTGAGGGTTATGGTGCGCGGCAGCGTGAATTACCATGCGGCATACGGTATGTCGTTTGTTATAAACGATATTAATCCATCGTTTACAATGGGTGATGTTGAACGCCGTCGGCGCGAGATTCTTATGAGGCTTGATGCCGAAGGTGTGCTGGAGCAGAACCGGAGTCTGGAGTGGAATGTGCCCTCTTTGCGCATAGCGGTTGTTTCGGCACAGGGTGCAGCCGGATATGGCGATTTTATAAATCAGCTGTATTCAAATACCTCTTCTATTAAATTTGTCACCCGCTTGTTCCCCGCTGTGCTTCAGGGTGAAAAAACGGCATCCTCCGTTATAGCTGCACTTGACAGTATTAATGAAGATATTGATAACTGGGACTGTGTGGTGATTATTCGCGGTGGTGGTGCAACGAGCGACCTTGTCTCCTTTGATAATTACGATCTGGCGGCAAATGTCGCTCAGTTTCCCATACCCGTGGTTGTAGGAATCGGGCACGAAAGGGATGTCACCGTGCTTGATTACATAGCTAATGTGAGAGTGAAAACGCCTACTGCTGCGGCGGAGATGCTTATAGCCCGGGCTGAGGAGCTTATATCCGGGCTAAGAGAAACGGCTTCAGATATGCTCCTTGCGGTGAATGAAAAAATTTCCGGATGCTCAACCCAACTCGCTTATCTTGAAGCGCAACTGCCGGTTGCTCCGGTGAATGCAGTTGAGCGAAAAATGCTGCGGCTTGACTCTGTGCGCTCATCTCTCTATGCACTGACAACAGGACGCATCGCGCCACAGTTGCTGCAGCTTGACAAGATGCCGCAGAACATCTCTCTGGCTTTGAATAACCTTATGGCAAGGAAGCACGAGAAGCTGGCGGCGAGTGAATCTCTGCTTCAGGCACTATCGCCAATGGCAACTCTCAAAAGAGGATACACCATAACCCGTGTAGGTGGAAAATCGGTAACCTCGCTCAAAGAAATAAAACAGGGAGATACTTTAGAAACAATTTTCAGCGATGGAAAAATAAAATCAATTATAACGGAATAAACCAGATGGAATTTAAGGACGTAAAAGATTTGACATATAATCAGGCGGTTTCAGAGCTTGATTCAATTTTGAGAACAATGCAGAGCGACAACTGCGACATTGACAGTCTGGCAAAATACACCAGACGTGCATCAGAGTTGCTGCGCGAATGCAGAAGCCGGCTAACCGCTACAGATGAGGAACTCAAAAAAATTCTTGCTGACCTCGAAAAATAGTTGCTTAATATAATTAAGGTGTATTTTATTAGGGTCTTTTTCCTTTCGGAGCCCAAATTTTGTTGCATCATCTGAAAAAATAGGGTGGTGGTTTTGTCA
>JAIDQW010000207.1 GCA_029062075.1 Paramuribaculum sp. | reverse complement strand
ATATAACGCTCCATAACCCCCAAAGGTTGCTGAAATCCCCATCCGCCCACCCAATGCGGTAAATAACCTGCAACTGATTGATACAGGTATCGGATTAATCATTAAATTTGTGGGGTGAGCTGTAATCATTGTGCCCCCGAAAATCAAACATTATGAAGCGTCAAAGTATTCAGATATTTGAAGAGCGTAAAGTCCGGACAGTATGGGACGAAGAGAAAGAAGAATGGTACTTTTCTGTCATTGATGTTGTTGCGGTGTTGACAGATAGCATTGCTCCAACGGCATACTGGCGAAAACTGAAGCAACGTTTGAAGCAGGAAGGTAATCAAACCGTGACAAATTGTCACGGTTTGAAATTGAAAGCGGCAGACGGGAAGATGCGAATTACAGATGTAGTTGATACTCAGCAACTATTTCGCCTAATACAATCAATCCCTTCACCAAAAGCTGAACCTTTCAAACTCTGGATAGCAGAGGTTGCCAAGCAAAGGATAGATCAAATGGAGGATCCTGAATTATCAATAGCTCAGGCAATTCATGATTACAGGGTATTAGGATATTCAGAGAATTGGATTAATCAACGTATTAGGTCAATAGAGGTTCGTAAGTCTTTAACAGATGAGTGGAGACGTGGTGGTATTTCAGAGGGTGTTCAATTTGCCAATCTTACGGACATAATAACATACCAGTGGAGTGGGAAGAATACAAAAGAGTATAAACAGTATAAAGGGTTAAAAAAGAAGAACTTAAGAGATAATATGACCAATATAGAATTGGCTCTTAATACTCTGGCTGAAGCTTCTGCTACAGAATTATCTAAAGAGAAATCCCCTAAAGGGTTCAATGAAAATGCAAAAATTGCACGCCAGGGCGGTGATGTAGCAAAAGCGGCTCGGGAAAAGCTTGAATCACAATTAGGTAAGTCGGTCATTTCATCTGCAAAAGCATCAGATTATCTTCTTCAACAGAACGATTTGGGAGAGATAAAATCTTTAGAGAAAGACACCGATATTTGAGGCAACATAAACAAACATCTCAACTTTAGATTATATGAAGCTCATTGCCGAGATTAAGGATTAATCATTAAATTTGTGGGGTGAGCTGCCAGCAAGGTGGCTCGGTAAAAAGATACCAGGCAATATGAATATCACCGAAAAATATGTAGCCGCAGAAGGGCGGTATGACGGAGAAAACGCCGGATTTTACAGACGATGCGGCATCAGCGGAGTGCTTCTGCCGCGCATAAGCCTCGGAATGTGGCACAATTTCGGGGGAGTTGATCCCTTTGAGCGGAGCCGCGCCATGACACGCTACGCTTTTGACCATGGAATCACCCATTTTGACCTCGCCAACAATTACGGCCCTCCCTACGGATCTGCGGAGACTACTTTCGGCAGACTGATGACTGAGGATTTCCGCCCTTACCGCGACGAGATGTTTATATCCACCAAGGCTGGTTACGACATGTGGCGCGGACCTTACGGCAACTGGGGCTCGCGCAAATATCTCATGGCGAGCCTTGACCAGAGCCTCAGACGCATGAACCTCGACTATGTGGATCTGTTCTACAGCCACCGCTACGACCCCAATACCCCTTTGGAGGAGACCCTTCAGGCGTTGGTCGATATTGTCCGTGCGGGCAAAGCTCTCTATGTAGGTATTTCACGCTGGCCTCTCGAAGCCCTTAAATTCGCTGACAAATACCTTCGCGACAGAGACGTGCCCCTGCTGATATATCAGGGGCGGCTAAACCTTATTGACCGTGAGCCGCAGGATAGCGGAGTGCTGGACTATTGCTACGAAAACGGCATAGGTTTCATCTCATTCTCACCGCTCGCACAGGGGGTGCTGACAAGCAAATATCTGAACAAGATTCCGGAAGGCTCGCGCATGTCGCGGAGCGGTTCGCTGAAGCCTCAGATGCTCACTCCGGCGCTCCATGATTATATTGAGGAACTGAACGCTGCGTCTCAGCAGCAGGGACTCACCATAGCAGAGCTTGCCCTCGCCTGGGTTCAGGCGCAGAGAGGAGTCACATCTGTGATTGTGGGAGCCAGCTCTGTTGAGCAGCTTGCCTGCAATCTTCAAAGTCCCGGGGGGATAGACCCCGCAGCCGTGCCGCTTCCCGGCAAAAATGTGTCGTTAGGCTAATGTCCGGCATGCAATATTTGCCGGATGAAGCACTTATGCTTAAATTTGCAGCTCAAACAATTAACTTATACGCGCAATGGCAATAGTACAACTGGCGGTTATCTTCGCATTTCTGGCAATAGGCGAGTTGGTGGTATGGGCAACAGGCACAGCGGTGCCGTCAAGCATCATAGGCATGCTGCTTCTCACCCTATGCCTGAGCGTAAGGCTGATAAAGCTGAAATATGTAGAGGGCGCAGCCGACTTTCTTGTGAAGAATCTGGGCTTTTTCTTTGTTCCCGCCGGAGTGGCGCTGATGGGTTATTTCGACCTCATAGCCGAGCAATGGCTCCCGATAGTCATCGCCTCAGCCGCGAGCACCGTAATCGTTATGGCTGTGACCGGTCACTTCCACCAGATATCCCGCAAATACTTCAACCGTCATGGAGTTTCTCGAAAATAGCTACTTTCTGCTTGCCCTGACCTTCGTAGTGTTCGTAGGAGCGCGTCAGCTGTTTGTGCGTACCGGCATAGCCCTTCTCAATCCCATCCTCGTGTCTGTGACTGTGCTGATCGCATTTCTGTATGGCGCAGGGATACCCTACGAGAAATACACCGCCGGCGGAGGGATAGTGGAATTCTGGCTCAAACCGGCAGTCGTGGCACTCGGAGTGCCGCTCTACCGTCAGCTCTCAACCATACGCAAGCAGCTATTGCCAATACTTTTAGCCGAGCTTGCCGGCTGCATTGCCGGAATTATATCAGTTGTTCTCATCGCCGACCTGCTCGGTGCCACCCGCGAGGTTGTTTTAAGTCTCGCCTCCAAGTCAGTGACCACTCCGATAGCAATGGAGGTGACAGCAGCCGTAGGAGGAATACCACCGCTCACCGCGGCGGTGGTAGTGTGTGTGGGAATATTCGGCGGCATGACCGGCTTCAGGGTGATGTATCTCACCAGAGTGCACAGCCCTATGGCTCAGGGTCTTTCAATAGGCACAGCCGCTCATGCTCTCGGCACCTCCGCCGCCATTGACACCGGGGGACATCGCTATGGCGCATGGGCATCGCTCGGACTCACCATCAACGGTCTTTTCACCGCCTTGCTGACCCCTACAATCCTTGAACTTTTCGGTTACTTATAAACCGACGCCAACAGGTATAAACCGAAAGATGGTGTGTACAAGCGTCAGGCTTTTGTACACACCATCTTTCGGTTTATTAGTCCGGTTTTCCGGTATCAGATAATGTCAAGCGGCATATAGTGCTGGTACGGGTGATCGCAGGCGGGACATTTTACAGGGGGAGTGGTACCTTCATGCATGTAACCGCAGACAAGGCAACGCCACATAATGGGTTTGTCGCGTTTCCACACGGTTCCGTTCACCACCTGTTCATGCAGCAGGGTGAAACGGTCGAGGTGATGCTGCTCAGCCTCAGCGATAGCGAGGAAGTGAGAAGCAATGTCATCGAATCCCTCCTGCTGTGCAACCTTGGCAAATTCGTGGTAAGCCTGTACTCCGCCAACTTCCTCTTCACCGATAGAAACCTGCAGGTTTTCGGCAGTTGTTGTAGGTGGAAGCGCATCTACGCTCACATTGCCTATAACGTTGCCTCCGCCAAGCATTTTAAGGAAAACCTTGGCATGATGAAGTTCGTTATCAGCTGTTTCACGGAAAATCTCACCGATAGGGAAATAGTTTTCTTTGTCAGCCTGCTGTGCATAATATATGTAGCGGGCATAGGACTGGGTTTCGTTGAGGTAAGAGCTCACGATATTTTTTTCGGTCTGAGTTCCTTTAAGATTAGGTGTTGCCATTGTATAATGTTTAAGTTTATGTTTGATTATAAAACGGTACAACCTTCAATATGGTTCAATTAATCCTCAAGGTAATATGTGAGCGAGGTTACGACCCTTACCTTTTTGATATAAGGGGTGGTCGGGTCCCTGTCCTCGATAGTGAACTGACCCTGTCGTGCGGTTTTGATTTTGCCGAGTTCACTGTCGGAATCTTCAGCGAACTTTTTAGCAGCTTCGCGCGCATTCTCAGTAGCCTCGGCGATCATTTCCGGCTTAATGGAATTGAGGTCGGTATAGTCGTATGATATCTGGGTGGAGTAATTGTTTGTAATCGCGATGCCTTTGCTGAAAAGTTCTCCCTGACGGTTGATGAGGTTGTGCACCTCGCGCACCTTAGAGGAGCTGACGGTGACAATGGATGTCACGGCATAATTGTATGGCAGGGGGTTATTGTTGTATCTGTCGGTTGTGAGATCCTGCACGGACGGCGCACCGATGCTTATCTCCTGCTCGGTGAGACCGTTTGTTTTAAGAAACTCCACAATCTGGGCATTGGTTGCTGTGACTTTCTGATACACGGAAGGGAGGTCGTTGCCTACTTCCTTGAACATGATAGGCCATGTGACCTTGTTTGCCGCCACTTCTCTTTCGGCGAGTCCTTTCACATCCACCACTCTCTCGCGGTCGGAAAAAGAGTAAAGTCCCGAGCGAAGACAGAGTCCGAGAACAATTATGCCTGCTGTAATAAGCAGTGCAGCGATTAAAGTATGGTTTCTGTTCATGTCGGTTTATTTATTTAGTTATTAAATTTCAGCATTGCTTCAATAAGAGTTCTGTCGTTTGACAGGCGGGGAACCTTTCTTTGTCCACCAAGTTTTCCGGTGCTTTCGAGCCAGTCGTCGAAGAGCCCCTGCCTGGCAATATCCACCTTAAGCGGACCAAGAAAAATGTTGCCTGCGCGCTTAGCCTGGTAGTCGCTGTTTTCATTCTGCAATGCTTTGTCGAGAATAGCAGCGAACTGAGCCAGGTCGGCTGGTTTTTCAGCAAATTCGATGAGCCACTGATGGCACCCTTTGGTGTTGGCGTGGGTATAAACCGGAGCGACAGTATAGTCCTTGGCGGCACAGCCACATTCAGTGCATGCTGCAGTGAGAGCAGCATCGGTGTTGTGCACCATCACCTCCTCTCCAAATGCGTTGATGTAGCTTTTTGTTCTGCCGGCAATGGTGATTTTAACCGGATTTAGCGATTCTACCTTAACGACATCTCCTATCGGATACCGCCATAAGCCGTTGCAGGCAGTGATTATCAAGGCATATTTCTTTCCTGCTTCAACTTCCCAGACAGGTATCGGCTCGGCAGAAGGGGAGCCGGTTGGTATGAATTCGTAGAAAACCCCGATATCGGTCATTAGCAGCATGGCTTGGTCGTCAGGATCAGCCTGAGCGGCGAAAAATCCTTCTGAGGCATTGTAGTTTTCCCAGTATCTCATTCTGGTAGTGTCAGTAATAGCCTCGTACTCACTTTTATAAGGGGTAAAAGCGATACCTCCGTGAAAAAATACCTCAAGGTTTTTCCACACCTTGTGGATATTGTCCTGTCCGGTGTAGGCGAGCACCTCGTTTATTACTTTCAGAAACCATGAAGGCACGCCGGAAATATTGGTGATGTTCTCGAAAGCGGATGCCTTGACGAGAGCCGGCAGCTTTTGGTGCCAGTCTGCCATCAGCGCAACTTTTTTAGATGGCACCCTTACGAGATTAACAAGCGGGTTGATGCAGTCGATAAGCGTGGCAGATAGGTCTCCAACCTTAGCTCTGGTGTTTTGTAGGTTAAGCTCGTTGGCGTAGCTGCCGCCGAGAATAAAAGATTTGCCGTCAAATATCCGGCTGTCGGGATGCTGTTTAAGATATAGTGCGAGCGAGTATTGTGCTCCCTTGAAGTGGCATCCGGCAAGTGCATCCACCGTTATAGGAATGAATTTGCTCTTGCCGTCCGCTGTGCCTGAAGATTGGGCGAACCTAACCGTTTTGCCTCTCCACAACACATTTTTTTCGCCTGCAATCATTCTCATAACGTATGGGCGCAGAATGTCATATCCTGTTACCGGAACCATTTTTCGGAAATCGGTATAGGACTTTATGGTATCAAACCTGTGGTGCTTGCCCCAGACGGTATTTTTAGCCTTGGTGATTAGCTGCGTAAGTAATTTTTTCTGTATAAGCTCAGCATTATCAGCGGCAGCGAGGCACTTATCGGCATTATGCCTGAAATACGGTAGTAGAAGACTCGTGCGATTCATGTTGTTGGTTTTCTTGGCATCTGATAAGTGCAAAGATATACATTTTTTTGAGAATGGAGTCTGCCGGATTACGCTCGGAACTGCTGGCAAGCGTCCAGAATAATCGCATTCCAGAGGTGCTCGGTGAACGGCTCGGTGGGTCGGCGTGAGGTCAGGTCCTGACGGATAACCTCGAAACGGTTGGCAACGAGTGAGGCGAGCGA
>JAIDQW010000206.1 GCA_029062075.1 Paramuribaculum sp. | reverse complement strand
CCTTGAAAACGAATTGAAAGAGAAAGTTGATAAGGAGATACAAAAGCTCACAGAAGAGTTTGAAACCACATATCTGGTGAAAAATCTGGTGTCCTCACCCGATGATGTAGTTAGAGAAGTAGCTACTGATCTGGCTGATGAAAAGCACAAGTTGAGCAAGATTCACACCAAATATTCGGCGATTGAAACAGAGAAAGATAAGCTCAAGGATCTTGTACCGATGGCTTACTATAACCTTCAGGAAGCTATAATTGAGACCCTGATAAAAGATTTGCTGGAGCGCATAAGAATTGAAAGCTCTGCCTCCCCGAGAAACGATAGTCTTATCATTGAACTCATGAAGAAACATTCTGAATTCAATGAAATGAAAAAAGAACTCGCGAAGTATCTGGGGGAGAGGATTGTTGCTCCGAGGGTAAGAAGATAAATACTTTATCTTGCTGAGGCCTTAAGCATTAATCCTACTCGTTCCTGGAGTCCGAACATAAGGTTCATGACATGAACTGCAGCGCTGGCACCTCCTTTTAGATTATCATCCATTACGGAGGATATCACAAGAGTATCTCCGCTTTTTCCAACCCTCATCAAGCACTTGTTTGTGCCTCTTACTTCGCCTAGGTCCGGATGGCTCTCACTCAGGAAGGTAAAACCGTGATCTTCATAGAACATATCATAGATATCCTTGATGTCATCTTCACTTATAGGGGTGTCAAGGTAAATTGTTGCAGCTAGACCGGAGTCCCACCCTCCCGCGGTTGCTACCAGACGGATATTGCTGTTAAAGCTGTTCTGAAGAACTTTCAGTGCCTTTCGTGTTTCTTCAATTTCTTCATGTTCAAGCACTACTGATGCTTCACCTGGTTTTTCCTCACCGGCACCGGTTGAAGATACACAACTCACATGTATATCGTTATTTAGTAGTAAATTCTTAGCCAGCGGGAGCAGTGAAAGCAACATTATGGTAGCATACGGACCGGGCACAGATGCTCGCTTTGCACCACGGACCAGCGGTTTGCGGTTCAATTCCGGGAGCGCATACACCCACTCGCTGTTTTCATCTTCGGGCATTCTGAAATCCGGAGATAAATCAATGATTTTCAGGTTTTCGGGTATAGTGTGATGATTCAGATATTGTTCGGAGTCACCGTCCTGAGTAAAGCACATAAACAATACGTCTATATCATCAAGTGCCTTGTCACCTGTAAAGCGCATATAGGTTTCACCCGTAAGTCCGCGATGTCGCTGCGACAGCATTACGCCTTCCTCATTAGGCGCACTGACCCAGACAAGCTCTACGTCCGGATGATTGATGAGAATTCTTATAAGATCTCCTGCGGATTCTGATTCACCGCCTGCTATACCTGCTCTTATCATTGATATTTACTTTTTATTTCTGTTGAATTCACTATGAGCCGCATCCATTACATTCTGTGGAATAACTCGTGAGAGAGCGGCGAAGACTGCATCCATAGGCGCCTCATCTCTCAGGGCCACAAAAACGGTGTCTGCTCCGGCTATCGTACCAAGAATATATGGAGTGTTGAGATCATCAATATCGTAAGCCACACCACCGGCATAACCGTTGCGGGTACGTATTACTACTAACTGTCCGCTTACACTTATACCCTCAATGGCAACCCTGCTAACTTTGTCAACAGTTGCCTTTTCTATAACTTTGTCGGTTGGTAAGCCGCTGCCTATAACATATCTGTAGCCACCCATTTCAGTCGCTACTTTGGAGGTTCGCAGCGTTTTCAAATCTCTTGAAAGAGTGGCTTGAGTCACAGAGCAATCGCGATTGCGCAGTAAATCAAGTAATTCTTCCTGACTTCCCACAATATTATTGAGCAAAATGTCAGCAATGGCAGTCAGTCGCGTTTGTCGCTTATTCATTAACCTAAAAGTTATATTTATTCCGAATTTTTATTCATTTGCAAAAATAATTACTTTTTCAGAATTTCCAAAAAACGTACAAAAAACGAATGAAAACGAATGAAAACGAATGAAATTCACATGGATTCACTTTGTAGCAGCTCTATCTTCACTCCGAATAATCTGCACGAGTGTATTTTATGTTTTTTTGTGTTCAGCAGTTCGGCTTAAATGTCTATCTTTGCACCGCTCTATGCGCATTAGCCAGGAGCAATAAGTTTTATATCACATTTCTCAGAATGAAGAAATACAATTTATTGAATAACGTTTTTGGCTGGGTATGCTTTCTCATTGCAGCAGTTACATACCTTCTCACAATAGAACCTACAGCCAGTTTTTGGGACTGTCCCGAATTCATTCTCCAGGCATTCAAGTTAGAGGTCGGACACCCGCCGGGCAACCCGATATTCATGCTTGCAGGGCGATTCTTTGTAAACTTTGCCGGTGGTGACGTAAGTAAAGTAGCAATGTGTGTCAACACAATGTCTGCGCTGCTTAGTGCTGCTACTATTCTCTTGCTCTTCTGGACGATTACACACCTTGTCAAACGTCTTATTGTACCTGATGATGCAGACGCAATCTCACCGCTGAAAATGCTTGTTATATTTGGCGCTGGTTTCTGTGGCTCGCTGGCTTACACATGGAGTGACACATTCTGGTTCTCAGCTGTTGAAGGTGAGGTATATGCGTTCTCTTCTTTCTGCACGGCGCTTGTGTTCTGGTTAATTCTCAAATGGGAAAGTAGAGCGGATGCTCCGCATAGCGACAAATATCTTGTACTGATAGCCTATGTGATAGGCATATCAATAGCTGTGCACCTCCTGAACCTGCTCTGTATTCCGGCAATTGTACTTGTCGTTTATTACCGCAAATGGAAACAGACCAATGCCAAGGGGTCACTGATAGCCCTGCTTATATCATGTGTGATAGTAGGTTTGATTCTTTATGGTCTGGTACCGGGATTCATAGAAATAGCACAGTATTTTGAACTGTTCTTTGTCAATGTGCTCCATTGTAGCTTTAATACCGGAACCATAATTTACGCCATTGTTCTTGTTGCATCATTTATCTGGGCAATCCGCGAGCTATATCGCCAGAAAAGTATTTCAGCTATCAGATGGTCGGTACTTATCAGTATAACACTCTCCGGCATCCTCTTTATTGGAGACAGTCTTCTCCTTGCTGTTATTCTTACAGTAGCACTGGCAGTATGGCTCTTCAAGGCAAAGAAATTGCCGGTGCGCATACTCACCCTCGTAGTAATGAGCACTTTCGTCATATTTATCGGATACTCATCTTATGCTCTTCTGCTCATCCGCTCATCCGCTCACACGCCGATGAATCAGAATGCACCGGACAATGTTTTTGCTCTCGCGTCATATCTAAACCGTGAGCAATACGGCGATCGTCCTCTCCTTTATGGTGAAACTCTAAATTCCAAACCTGTATATCAGGTCACTGAAAGTGGAACCCAGCAACCGCTCACAACAGAAGGTAAAGCTCTTTATGCCAAGAAGGTTAAGGAGAGTGATGATGAGCGCGATTCATACAAACTTACCGAATACAAGAAGGAGTATAAGATGACTCCGGAGCTTGATATGCTCTTCCCACGCATCTATAGTCACACCGACCCTCATCCGCAAGCTTATGTAGATTGGATTGGAATGCAGGGAAGACCTGTGGAAGCGGTAACTTATGTTGATTCTGAAGGCAACCCCTTGCAGAAGAGAACACTCATAAAACCGACTTTTGCCGAAAACCTCAGATTCTTCATCACATATCAGCTAAACCACATGTACTGGCGCTACTTTATGTGGAACTTCGCAGGACGTCAGAACGATATTCAAGGTAATGGTGAAGTCAATCAAGGTAACTGGATAAGCGGAATACCGTTTATTGACAATCCCCGCCTCGGTGACCAGTCTCTGCTCCCCGATGACTATGGAAAAGGCAACAAAGGGCACAATGTATTTTATATGTTGCCTCTGCTTCTTGGTATTATCGGACTCGGATGGCAGGCATTTACCTCAAAGCGAGGAATTGAGCAGTTCTGGGTTGTTTTCTTCCTCTTCTTCATGACCGGCATAGCGATAGTTCTATACTTGAACCAGACCCCCTCTCAGCCGCGTGAGCGAGATTACGCATTTGCCGGATCCTTCTACGCATTTGCAATCTGGATTGGTTTGGGTGTGCCGGGAATATGGAGAATGCTTTGCAAGGTACTGAAACCCTCTCCCAAGAAAAATGCCACCGCTCAGGAAAAAACTGTGATGGAAGAGAAGTATAATAAGGAGTCAAAAAAGATAAATACTTTCGCGGCAGTTATAGCTACCGTCATCGGTTTAGTGGTTCCATTGCAGATGGTTTCGCAAACATGGGATGATCATGACAGGTCTGACAGATATACCACACGTGATTTCGGCAATAATTACCTTAATTCACTTGACGAGAACGCTATACTTTTCACAAACGGTGACAACGATACTTTTCCTCTCTGGTATGCGCAGGAGGTTGAAGGAACCCGCACAGATGTCAAGGTTGTAAACCTTTCATATCTAACCACCGACTGGTATGTTGATCAGGTTCGCCGTCCCTCTTATGAGGCACCGGGTATTGATATGCAGGCTAAGCCTATTGATTACGCATACGACAACCTTCAGTACAGTTACATTTTGGAGCCTGACACAATGCCGGTTAACATAATTTCAGCTCTACGTAATCTTTATTCACCGGAATCTAAAAATAATCCGTGGGGAGTGCCGGTACTGAAATACCCTAACATGTACATTCCGGTTGACACCTCGGCTGCTATTAAGGCGGGCAGAATTTTTGCCGATGAAGCTGATGCAGCAGTGAATGCCATTCCGGTAAATATGAGCGGTACTTCCGGTTTAACCCTGAGTCAGGTGATGGCGTTGGATATGATTGGAACCTCTGCTGCAAATGGCTGGGACAGACCCATATACTTCGCTATGACAGTGCCCCAGAGATATTATCTCGGTCTTACACCGTATCTCCGTAGCACCGGGCTTGCTTACGAAGTAGGTCCGATACCAAACGCTGATCCTGAGAAAACCGGTATCAATCTTGACAAGATGTACGATAACATCAAATATCGCTGGGCATGGGGAGGTCTGGACAAAATCACCGATCCCTCACAGATTTATCTTGATGAAACTGTACGCCGAATGGTTACTACCCATCGTTCTGCTATGGTTGACCTCGCAGAAGCATATCTGCTGCAGGCATGGGAGTCTGAGATCATGCTGCGGAGAGATTCTGCCGGCACATATCTCAATGAACATTCACGCAATGAATTGCCCAAAGTCAGAACTTCAAGCTACGCAAAGGCTAAGGAGATTCTTGATTTGATGCGTGAAAAACTGCCGGTTGCCGCACAGCCGTACTCTGTGCAGCTCGGGCAGCAGATTGCAGATATTTATCTAAATATCGGTGAAGCTACCGGTGACGACGAGGCTACTGAAACAGCACTCTCCATACTGCGCAATGAAATTGAACGGTATGCACAAAATGTGGTTTACTATCAGAGCCTTTCCCCGTCACAGTATATGTCACTTCCCAATACCGACAAGTATATCGACCGGTACTATCTTCTTGAATTGCTTCAGAGCTATGTTAATGGCGGAGGTAGTGCTGAAGATATTCAGAATCATCTTGTTGAACTTGGAGTGGATATCGAACGTCAGGCAAGATTTCACGAGAGGTCCAATAACACAGCAAATCAGTAATATTGGCTAAACTCATTGAGCAACCGCCGCTGCTTTATCGCCTCCTTTTCCCGGAGGCGATATGGCGTTTGCGCAGAAAGGAACGCAAGGTTGTATATCTCACTTTTGATGATGGACCGATCCCGGAAGTCACCCCTTGGGTACTTGATTTGCTTGATAGCTATGGAATCAAAGCTACTTTTTTTCTCGTAGGAGATAATGTTCGCCGCTATACACATCTGTTTGAGGAAATAAAGCGTAGAGGTCACAGCTATGGCAACCACACCATGCATCATCTTCAAGGCTTTAAGGTTCGGTCTATTACCTATATGCGAGATCTCACTGAGGCAGACCGGCTTATAGATAGCCCTCTATTCCGTCCTCCGCACGGACTAATCCGTTGGTCGCAGGCAAGAGCCATTAAGAAGCATTACAATATTGTGATGTACGACCTCGTTACCCGAGATTACAGCAAGCGTCTCACTCCTGACAAAGTGCTTGGAAACGTAAAAAAATACGCCCGCAACGGTTCTATTGTTGTGTTCCATGATTCACTGAAAGCAAAGGCGAATCTGGAGGAGGCACTGCCTAAAGCAATTGAATGGTTGAAATCAGAAGGTTATGAGTTCATGCCGTTACCAATGTGATCATAGTGCTCTTTCATCAATTCTGTTGTCTCCGGAGGTCTCGGCTTACCGTTTTGGAGTAGCAGAGGTCACTCGCATTGATGATCAGTCGCAGAGTCTCTTCAATGCCTGGATAGATAAGGGATATAACGGAGAATTGGAATATCTGGAAAAATATTCGGATATACGCTTGGACCCCTCAATGCTGCTCGATGGTGCTAAAAGTATTGTTGTTTGCGCTTTCCCTTATCCTCGCCCCGGCGGAATTAAATGGCAAGAGGGTGCGTTAAGAATAGCTTCTTATGCGCTTGGCGATGATTACCATGATGTTTTGAGACACCGGCTTAGCATAGCCGTTCAGGAGATGGAGCGCAAATGGGGCGGTCAGTATCGTATTTGTATCGACACCGCACCACTTCAGGAGAGATATTGGGCGGTCAAGAGCGGATTAGGATATATCGGACTAAACGGACTTCTTATGATTTCCGGTGCCGGAAGCTGTTTTTTTCTCGCATCCATAATCACTACAATTGAAATAGCTCCTGATGAGCCTTGTGAGCTTGACTGTGGCTACTGTCGCCGCTGCATTGCATGTTGTCCGGCAAGTGCTATTATTGATGCGCCTCCCGATTTGGGAAAGAACAGAATTCTTATTGATGCCCGAAAATGCCTTTCATGTCTGACAATAGAACAAAGGGGAGAGCTACCTGAGAATGTCAATCTTGGCAATAGGTTATACGGGTGTGATACATGCCAGTCGGTTTGTCCTCACAACCGTCTCACAGAGGCGCTTGAACCACTCCGGGAATTTTTGCCACGTCCTGAATTGCTCGGATTGACAAAAGATAAGGTTCTGGAAATGAGCCATGAAGAATATTGCCGCATTTTCAAAGGCTCAGCAATAAAACGAGCCAAACTTGATGGATTGAAACGCAATGCATCACACACCCGTCGGTAGATTGTTCATTTTTGCGACCATGTTAATAAAAAGTTGCTTTGACTGAGCAATATTTGAGGCGTAATTCATATATTTGTAATCCACATTATTAACTTGAATCGGATGGTCTGAGTTATCAAAACCTTGCGGCTCTAACGTATAATGCCAGCT
>JAIDQW010000205.1 GCA_029062075.1 Paramuribaculum sp. | reverse complement strand
ATTGTATGCAGCGTGTCTTGCTTGTGCGGCGAGAATCACTTTGTTTACAATAGTCTTAGCTTCAGTTGGATGCTCTTCCAGATATGTACTCAAGGCATCGCTCACAGCTGTTTGCACAGCTCCGATGACTTCACTATTGCCGAGTTTTGTTTTAGTCTGACCTTCGAACTGGGGCTCCATTACCTTTACGGAAACCACAGCTGTAAGTCCCTCTCTAAAGTCATCACTTGCAACTTCAACCTTAGCTTTTTCAAGCATCTTGTTGTCATCGGCATACTTTTTGAGTGTAAATGTGAGACCTCTTCTAAAGCCGGTCAAGTGGGTACCTCCTTCAATAGTATTGATATTGTTTACGAAGGAGTAAACGTTTTCATTAAAAGTAGAGTTATATGTGAGAGCTACTTCAACAGGAATTCCCTGACGCTCTGTGTTTAGATGAATGACATCAGGAATAAGGGGTTCCTTATTAGAGTCGATAAATTTAACAAATTCCTTGAGACCTTCTTTAGAATAGAATGTTTCTTTTCTGGGGTTACCTTCGGTATCAATGTCTCTCATATCAGTGAGAGTCAAAGTGATTCCGGCATTCAGGTAAGCGAGGTCGCGAAGACGATTCGCAAGAGTGTTGTAATCGTAAACTGTAACGGTAAATATAGAATCATCGGGCAGGAAAGTTATACTTGTGCCGGTATGGGAGCTTTCACCCTCAATTCTCAATTCTGTAGTTGGCTTGCCACAGGAGTATTCCTGAACATATCTTTTGCCGTCACGGTGTACTTCAGCTCTAAGATAGGTAGAGAGAGCATTTACGCAACTAACACCTACGCCATGAAGACCACCGCTGACTTTATAGCTTCCTTTGTCAAATTTACCACCGGCATGAAGAACGGTGAGCACAACTTCAAGAGCACTTTTGTGCTCTTTCTCGTGCATATCAACAGGAATGCCACGACCATTATCTACAACAGTAATGGAGTTATCTTCATTGATGGTTACGTCAATATGGGTAGCATATCCGGCAAGAGCTTCGTCAATAGAGTTATCAACCACCTCATAAACAAGATGGTGCAAACCTTTAACACTGATGTCGCCTATATACATTGCCGGGCGCTTGCGCACAGCCTCCAGCCCTTCAAGAA
>JAIDQW010000204.1 GCA_029062075.1 Paramuribaculum sp. | reverse complement strand
TCTCAGTTTCTAATTTATCCGACAAAGTTACAATTCTTTTTCTTGGTAAGCAATAGGAAAATAGGATTGTAACTGAGAGTATTGATGTTGTTACGCAAAATTTTACGAGCTAAAGCCACCGAGCCAGAAGATTTATCTGTCGGAGCTACACCGGTGAGACGAAAATGACGAAGAATATCTATCGCAGAATCAAATTCCTGAATATACTCGGATGAATCTAAGAAAATTATATCAAAACCCTGGGGAACAATTGATTTGATAAAAGATTGAGAGAAAACTCTCGAAGGAGATTTCAGTTGGGGAATCTGACTGAAAGTTGTGTCTTCATAAACAGAAATAGCAAGCAATCCACCGGGAGAAAGTACGCGCAAAGCGTTGTGGAGAAATGTTGAAGGTGAATTAAACCATTGAACAGCAGAAGATGATAATATAGCTGACACAGAATCTTCCTGCAAGGAAAACATATATGTTTCGGCATCTCCAAGGATATGCTTACCCGGAAGGTGATTATCAATCGGGGAAATATCTATAAGAGAAAGAGTTGAATTATTCTCAAGCATAGGTTCAATCAACTCTGTAAGAAAGCCCGAGCCGCACCCGATTTCAATAACCTCACCTTTAAGGGTGGCTTTCTGATTAATCAATTCAGCAAGCCTTTCCGCTGAATATCGTTGCGCCGGAGCATTATTTCCGTATGTTTCTATCGAGCGAGTAAAAGCTTCAGTCACTCCGTTTTTATGAATCACACATTCACTGATAATCTCATCAAAATCAAGCAAATGCCCTGCATCAACATGAATAACCTTAACACCCTCATCCCAAGCTTCATTTTGTGACTTAGTCGGGAAAATCCTATCGTTGTCGGATATATAGGCTATATCCCACCAAGTGTCAGGAGGTCCGAATTTGCTGTAGGTTTCCATTATAGATGCAAGTTCGGAAGACAAAGAGTCAATGGACCTTTTAGGTTTAACACGCAAAAATGACTCATAGGTTTCGGAATCTCCGCACATTCTCCTGTAAAATTTCCTGACGCTCTGCTCACTGATAGCAGATAGTGTGGCTTCAAACAGTACCGGAGATATCCCCTTGAGTTCATCAATAGGATATTGAGTACCATTGATAGCTACCCTTGCCGTAATTGGCAGCTGCGGATGAGATTCAATAAATCTTCCTGCAAAATATACCCCGTACGACCACGCTATTACGCATATTTCCGAATATTCGTTAAGAAAATCTGTATCCAGACGCTCTTCTGTGTAATCCCACACTACCGCTATATCGTATCCTGCCAGTTTTAATCCGGCAAAAGGCTTCTCATCCATTCCCCATCCGGCAAAAAAAAGAATGAGGCGGGAGGATTCTGTACGGGATACAAAAGAGTAATTCATAGGAGTTTATTTAACGT
>JAIDQW010000203.1 GCA_029062075.1 Paramuribaculum sp. | reverse complement strand
AGATTTACCGGAATCAGATTCTTCCGGAGATATCCTCAACCACAATGAAAAATCTCATAAGATTACCGCTCGTCAACAGGGCAATATTCTCAAAAATAAAGAGCAAGCTTGTTGATGCTTTCGGCGGACAGTTTGAGGAGGTTATAGTAGGCGGAGCTCCGCTGAACCCTGAGGTGGAGCAATTTCTGCACAAAATCAAATTTCCATTCACTGTTGGCTACGGTATGACCGAATGTGGTCCTCTTATCAGCTACACTCCATGGAAAAAATTCATACCCGGCTCTGCCGGCAGGACCCTTCCGGGTATTATGCACACAAAAATTGTTACCGAAAACAATCAGGACACGGTTGGCGAAATATGCGTGAAAGGTGAAAATGTGATGAAAGGTTATTACAAAAACCGTGAGGCAACAGAGGCAGTTCTCGATAAAGATGGCTGGCTACATACCGGAGATATGGGAACTGTGAGCAAGGATGGCACAATATTTATTAAGGGTCGTTACAAAACAATGATTCTTTCGGCAAACGGGCAGAATATCTACCCTGAAGAGATTGAGGCTAAACTTAACAATATGCCTTTTGTGGCAGAAAGCCTTGTGGTTGAACGCGGAAAGAGGCTTATAGCACTTGTGTATCCCGATTATGAAGCTATGGATCGCCAGAAAGTAACGTCGGGAATGTTACCCCAGATTATGGAAAAGGTTGTCGAGGAGATCAACAAGGTGGTTGCACCTTACGAGCAGATTGACAGAATACAGCTCATTGCTAACGAATTTGAGAAGACTCCGAAGAGGAGCATCAAACGTTATCTTTACAACGCTTGAAGTTTTCGAGAAAATACTGCCCTTTATGGCGTGTGCGGTTACCATACTGCACCGCATGAACCGGGCAGACATGATAACAACCGAGGCACATTGCGCAGTCGTTTCCCCAATCGGGGTGATTACTGCGCATTTTTATATTGGATATAGGACATGTTTTCGCACATTTACCACATGATATACATGCTTCGGTATAATGAAACGGCTTGGGTGACATCAGAAACCTGACAAACAGAGGGTAAAGCACTTTAGTCTTCACTCCGGGGAAAGCTCCGCGTACAACACTGTCAACTTTGGCACCACATTTGATTCCACGAGCAACCTCTTCTATCCTGTGTTCGCACTTTCCGAGTTTTTCCGTAGCCAATTCTATTGAATCCACATCGAATCCCGGTAAAACAACATAGTTATTGGGCATCTGCACAGACCACGCTCCACGGGCATTATAGCCTTTGGCACACATGAGTTTTCGCCATTGTTCGTGCGTTAGACCGACATCATCACCACAGGTGCACACCATATAATGCTCAGTATTCGGCATCAATTGAGCAAGTCGGATATATCGCCTTATAACCGGAGGTATTCCCCACGAATAAACGGGAAATACCCAGATTATTTTTTCACCTTCTGATGATATGTAATCACGGGATTCACTTATGTAGCTGAGTGGCTGGGCGAGTAATTCTGCCAGTTTCTTAGCCACATAGTGTGTATTTCCTGTTCCCGAATGCCAGAATATCATTATCTTACAGTTACTTGTGTGGCACCGAAACCATATTCACGGAAAGAGGCGTCCTGCACCTCAACCATACCTTTGTATCTGTAATTCAACTCTTTCATCAGTGCCTGCCGAAGCACCCCATCACCTTTTCCATGAATGAAAACAATTTTCTGCCCTTTATTCAATTTATTTGCATCCATTACCTTACGGAATTCATCAACCTGAAGGTTCAGCATATCTGCGTTAGTCAGTCCGGCAGTGGTGTCAACTATCTCATCAATATGTAGGTCAACTTCAATTATTCCGTTCCCACCCGGAATATACTCAGAGTTTTTTACTACAGGCCGTTTCCATTTCTTTTTTCTGTCTTCCTGCTTCGGCTGCTTTACACTCTCCACAAGTTTCTCCACATCCAGAGGCTCGCGTGCGGGCACAACTCCGTTTTTCACTATATCAAAAGCAAGTACCGGCACATCGAAGTAAGGATTGCTCTTGAAGCAGTGCAGTTTGAAAAATTTTGTGACATCAGGTTTTATTATCAGACTCACCGGCTGCTGCAATTCAAATTCTTTGCATTTTTTGAAAGCTATTGCCTGAACCGCAATCTTTTCCAGACCAACAACCTCATCCTTATCGAATTCCTCCAGAAGCACCTGAATGCCGGGTTCAACAATTCCGGCATATCTGGTTGTCCAGTCACCGTTGTCTCCGGCACTCATATATGTGAAATACAGATAATAGTTTGAATCATTAACAAGATATGCGAAGTAGGTAGTATCTGAAAGTGTCTTGAGATTATCCGCTTCAAAGCCGAGAACAAGATTCATAACATCTCCACCTTCAACTTCCTCCGGTTCTATTTCAGTTTCATCGGGAGTTGTATCCTTAATCTGAGGTTGAGGAGCTGGCTTACTGCTGACTGCCGGCTGTTCTACTCTGGCTTTGGCTCGCTCCCATGCAGTTGAATTATCTACCACTACACATTCACGCACAAGAATCGGAGTGTCAAACCCATCTTCATCAGTCACGTAGGCTATATTACCCTCAATCTTTGTAACCTCACCGCCTCCTGTGGAATTCAGAAACCGGACTACATCTCCAATTTTAAGTGATGTTGCCATGATTCTTATTATTTATTATTCTTGATTTCCTTCATCAGTTCATCTACCGCAGCCTTAAGCTGGGCATCCACACCCTTAACCACTTCAGCGGGGTCGTTTGCAACTTTAATATCCGGTTCAAGCTGAGTGTTTTCCAGATAGTTGCCCTCAGCTGTGCGGAAGCCGATTACTGGAATACCGAAAACGAGTGACGGATCCTGCAAAGTTACCCAGTTTACGCTACTCATTGTTCCCGGAACAGGCATACCAACCAGCTTGCCGAGACCAAGGTGACGGTAAACCCAGGGGGTGCCGTGGGCATTACTGTAATTTGCTTCACCTGTAATCATTATACTCGGTTTGTTCCATCTGCGTGATGGCATATCGGAGGTCGGGACTCCATGAACATCCTGAGTGAGATATTTTTTTCCGCTGAACATCACTTCGATATCCTCATGCAGGCGACCGCCGCCATTCCATCTGGTATCTATCACGATGCCGTCACGGTCAATGTATTCACCAAGAGCTTTCGCATATAGTTTTCTGAAGCTGGCGTCATCCATTGAGCGGATATGCACATAAC
>JAIDQW010000202.1 GCA_029062075.1 Paramuribaculum sp. | reverse complement strand
AAATATGCCAAGAAAATATAGATTTATATATACAAAACTTGAAAGAAACGATGCGTATCTAGTTGGTCACATAGCTTACGCGATATATAAATCAGAAAAAATTAAGTATATAGAGCAACTAAAAGCCGGATCAACAGACGATGTAGAAGAGGATGACCTAAAGCCCTTCCATGATATTTGCAGTAGTGTTGATAACATCGCTAAATATCGGTTTATGGCATCACATATTTTAAGGAGCTTCTTGGATAATACTTTGACTGAATCAATTCAAAACATGGAACGTGAGTGTATTGAAAATCATTCACAAATCCTATCAGATATTATTGAACCATTAAAGCCAAAAAGAAAGTGGATACTTTTTTGGCATGGAGTCATTCAGAGCGTTGCTGGAGCTTTTATATTTGCGCTATTGGTTGCTGCCTTCATATTCATAAAGAATTATCAAGGGGCTTAAAACAAGTTATTATTATACTTAGCTATTATCGGGTCTGTTGTCGCCTATCCCCATCATCGCCTTTAATAGCTCGTCAAAATCCCCTTTTGGAACCTCAATAGAGAACTTGAACTTCATGTTTTGAAGTTCCTCCTTAGTAAGCGACAACCTTTCTTCGCGCTCTTTCTGCTTCTCTTTAGATTCCTTTTCAGCCATACACTACGCTATACACTGCAAAAATAGTTCAAATCTTTCAATCTCGCCATAGTTTCGGGTGTTAAATCGGAACACGAACTCATCCACATATCTCTGCAAGTGGACTTTACTTACCTTGTAATAAGTTCCAAAAACCATTCGCTTGAAATGAGACCACACATTTTCAATCCTGTTGGTACTGACATTCAGTTCCTCACCATTTGCAGTAACGATAGTTTCGCCATAAAATCCCCTACCGTGGTCTACTGAGTATTGATTGTATTCCTCAAGCCCATTGTACTCCCATCCGTCTGTGAATACATTACTCCCTGCTTCAATAAGATGGGTTATCAAAGGCTTTAGCGTTGAAGCCTTAGTATTTGGTACAACAACGGCAGAAACATTCCCGCCACGTTGCAACACGCCGAAGACGGGTACTTTATCCTTGAAACTGCGCCCTTGACACTTCTCTACTTTCTTGTCTTTATGACGGTTCTTATTCTTTCCACCGACAAAAGTCTCGTCTATCTCAACGTCACCGCTCACATGACGATTGTTCTGTGACTTCATAAACGCTCTTATCTTGTGAAGCATATTCCATGCGGTCTTCTGTGTAACGCCGAGGTCACGGGCTAATTGACAAGAGGAAATTCCTCTTTTGTGCGACATAAATAGAAAGATGGCAAACACCCAATATCGTAATGGCAGCTTGGTGCCAGCAAACACAGTTCCAGTCTTAACATCAAAATACTTTCCGGTATTACGGCACTTGTATTTGCCGTTAGCACATACATAGACCTTAGAATTAGAGTCAAATGGAGATATTACTTTATCGCCCCATCTGAGCTTTTCAAAATACTTCACGCAACTTTCTTCGTCAGGGAAAGCCAACATAAAGTTGATTAATCCATCTTTCGGCTTCATACTTGGATATTTTTTTTTGTATCTTTGCACAAGATACAAATGACAGGAACTTTATCCAAGAAATTAGGATGAATTTTCCGTCATTGTGTTGTATAACATACGTTGGGTAAGATTATATATAAGTGCCTTTTATTATTCATCCTGACGCTAAGCTACATGTATGCAACCGCAAAGGTACAAAAAAAACAGAATTGTACCTTTGACGTATTCTTCACTCACAAACCGGTTACTTCAACGGCAGAGTAAAGATAAATCTGGAACCGGCATGATAGTTTCTGTCAAGAACAACATCACCGCCGAGCAAACGGGCAATCTGACGGGCTATAGACAATCCCAGTCCGAGACCTTGTGAGCGCGAATCAACCTTTTCAAACCGCTCAAAAATCACATCCTCCTTACCGGCAGGAATTCCTGACCCGGTATCAGTTACTGTAAATGATATGATATTAGCCTTATCATTCAGCTCATAATCAAGCGTCACATTTCCTATTTCTGTAAACTTGGCACCGTTATGAAGCAGATTGGCAAGTACCTGCTGCACTCGTGTCGGATCTGTATCTACAATAATATCATCTGCTCCCTCCTTCAGGAAACACACCTCGACTCCCGGCTTCGGAGCATATTCTATGCTTGACAAAGCATCATTGCATATCTGATTGAGCGAAACTCTTTGCCTTACAATAGAGAGTGAATCCTTTGACAGTGAAGACAATGATATTGCGTCGGTAACAACCGTCTTGAGGAGTTCACAGTTCATTTCAACTATTTTCACATACTTTTCAAGACGTTTCTGCAAATCAGAGCCAAGACTGTCAACAATAAGCTGGGTATAACCGCTTATAGCGTTCAACGGTTCAAGTACCTCATGAGTCATATTATCCAGAAAATCGCTCTTCATTTTTGAAATGGAATTAGCCTTATCACGAGCTTCAATAAGCTGTCGCTCACTATTTATAAGAGCATTCCTTTCCTTTTCAAGAGCAAGATTGGTTTTATATAAACCTTTTGACAATTTGCGAGCCTTGCGATACATCCTGAACATCAAAAGCGTAACCAACAGGAGTATGGCACCTATCACCACAACCCCGACAAGAAGGAGTTTCTGATGATTAAGCTCAGCCTTGGCGGTCTCCTCCTCCAATCTTTCGTTTTCGCGGGTCAGGTTATCCATTTCATAAATAATCTGAAGTTCACGATAGCGGTTCTGACTCTTAAGTTCCGCGTATTGTTTCAGAATATCAACATGGTTTTTAAGTGCTTTAATATAAAGTTCTTTGTCGCCGGTAGCCTCGGCTGCCGAACAGAGCATTTCCGACAATCTCGGTCTCAGATATTCGTTGCCTCCCAAATCACTGTCCAGCAGAGTCACAAGCATAGGCTTAGCCTTGATATAATCCTTTTTAGCCATGTAGTAGAATGTCTCAGCAAAAGGCCTTCCCTTAAAATCCTCCCTTAACTCAGCATTGCACGACACAAGATACCAAATCCTCTTCATGATATCCTCTACCTCACCTGTTGATAATGCCGGGTAGTTGTAAAGCATTCGCCGGTAGCAGATATAACGGTTGCGGTCGAAATCCTTGAAAACTCTCCCTTGTTTGTTATAATCTCTCTCAAGATTGTCCATAATTCCGAGAAGTTTCCTGTCAGCTTCAACCGCTTTTTCATGGTCCTGGTTACGGGTGTACATCAGCGCGGAGTGGGCATAAAACATATTCTGGAAAGCATATAATCCGAAAGGCAGTTTATCAATCTTCTCCTCCGACTCCTTCATGTATTTCTCTAACAAATCTCCCTGGGCTGTAGCATCGAGATACACGCACAAGGTATATAGCAGCTCGAGCTGATTGAGCGCCGTCATATTGTCATTTCTGTTCTTATACTTGTTCAAAGCCTCACCCATATATTTATATCGCTGATCCGGAGTTGCCATCAGTGAATTGGTAGTCACCTTCAGCAATCGCAGAAACATAAGTGTTTCTTTCTGCTCCGGTCCTGCCGGTAATTTTTCTACCTCGCTTATAATGAGACTCTGAGCGCTGTCATTACCAAGATAAATATTTCCGAGATTTCTCAGAATATCCAGCTGAACCTCCAAATTATTAGTGCGTTTGGCTATACTGTATATACTCCTTGCCAATTTTTTCTGCTGCTGTCTCGGACTTGCATCGAAAATATTATACAGCACCATCATGCTATCGTTAGGATAAGGTGCTTCCTTTAGTTCAGCATACAGGGAATCAAGCTGATGCTGGGTAATATCCCTTGCTTCTATCTGACTAAAAGATAGAATGATTCCAATAATAAAGGTTGTATATAAGGTTCTCACGAAATAATGAATGGTTGGTATTATATTTGGTCAATGCAAATTAACAAAAAAAATCTCACACACAGAATCTAAAAATCTCACATTAAAATAAAGTCCCGGAGAATAATTCTCCGGGACTTAACCCATTTATTAACCTAATATTTGAAAACCTATGTTCTCACATAGAGTTTTTTATTATCAGAGAGCTTTGGGAGCTTCTCCGCCTATCATGGACCAGCCGGGATTCTGATAAACCACAGAAGCTACAACAGTACCTTTATCATCGAGCTCTGTAGCTGTTTTACGGAACGCTGCCTGACCGAGGGGAGAGAGGTACTGGGCGCGCATCCACTTGTAGCCATCGAAACATTCGATATTCTTGGATATCTGGTAAGGATGAACATAGGGTCCGCTTATAGCAGGATCACTCATATTTCCTGTACCACCGGCCACGTCAACTGTAACAGTTGCCTCACTACCGTCTGAGTCTTTGAGATTCATCGGATTGACACCTGCGCTCTTATCGTAAACAGTTCCCCAGAACTTGATACCTTCAATCTGGTATGGAGTGGTTTCGAGCTGGTCGAGAGCACACCAGCGGCGAAGGTCGTTCATACGGTGACCCTCAGCCATGAGCTCGTTGCGGCGTTCACGACGTACATTGTAAACAAGAGCGCTTACCAGTGAACCGTGAGAATAAGCACCGAAATCGCCGAGAGCCTCCTTAGTCATGTCTGTTGCAGCGACAGTTTTGGTGTAATCGGGATCAACTTTAGCGCGTTTGCGGATAGCCTCCCAATAAGTCTGTGCAGTTCCGTCAACAGAATTATTGAGTTCAACGCATGCTTCCATGTAATTAAGCATAGCTTCTGTAGCGCGGAATATAATTGAGCCCTGAACACCGTGGTCATGTCCACCGGGGTTGGGTGTGTATATCATACCTTTCTTCACACCGAATCCGGTAACGCAACGCATTTCAGAAGAAGAGTTCACGAGCCAGCCCATTGCCCAGGTCTCAGTTGTGCCATCACTGTTGAAAGCAGTAACGCTGTTATCACCCTTGGTGAAGATCTGGATACGTGAGTCACGGTTCTGAAGAGTAGCAGAAACACCCTGATTTTCCCAGTTTTCGTCATATCCTGAACCGGCAGCGTAGATAGGCAGACCGTTCTGCATGAGGAAAGAATTTACAAGACCGCGTGTCCAACCGCTGTTGCCACCGTTACGCTGGAACTGCATGTAAATATTATTGGTGATGTTCATATCGGAAGTATTGACGTATGTCTT
Organism: Paramuribaculum sp.; assembly: GCA_029062075.1. Lineage (GTDB taxonomy): Bacteria > Bacteroidota > Bacteroidia > Bacteroidales > Muribaculaceae > Paramuribaculum. The sequence goes on along the minus strand of JAIDQW010000202.1, from coordinate 1,261 downwards.
GTACATCAGCACTTCGTCGAAACCTTCAAGGCTCTGCTCTGTAAACATTCCATAGTAAGGGTTTATGCAGGTTGTGGCATTTGAGTAACCCTCGGCGGTGCCGGTATTTTCAGCAAGGCTGCCAACCACTTTGTCACCGACTGCCTTAGCTGATTTCATAGCTTCAGTCAGGAAATAGCTGATTTCGTTGTCGATATTGAAATCGGAACCGAGGTCAGCAGCATTTCCGGGCCATCCGGGTCCACCGGGTACCAATGCTGTACCTTTGTGGTACTTCAACCATGTGCCTTCAAACAGAGCCACGCGGCTGCGCAGAAGCTGAGCACAAGATTTGTTGATGCGCTGTTTGCCTCCGGATGCCTTTTCGGGCAGGAACTCTATAGCCTTCTCAAGGTCAGCGAGAATAAAGCGTGCCACTTTGTTACGCGGCTGACGCACTGATGCCTCCATCAGCACCTCCTCCTCATCGGGAAGAGCTGTTTCAACAATGGGGAAATCACCGAAAGATTTGTACTGGCTCCAGTAAGCGTATGCGCGGAGAAAATATCCCTCACCGATAAACTGCTTCACATCATTTGAATTACCTGAAATGGAACCTGCCTCATATTTGGGGAGAACCTGATCAAGGAAGTAGTTGCAGTTTCTGATAAAAGTGAAGCTCCATCCTGAACCGGTAGGAGTTTTCCACAATCCCGGAGTCCATTGCGAAGAGGGGGTCATACCCACCATATCATCGGTATTATTGTCGATAATGAAAGTACCGAGTGACCATGTGTATTGGTCATGCACCGGGAAATTGCCATACAGGTTCACGGTATAAGCTCCCAGCTGATCTGCGGTAGAGAAGAATTTTTCCGGAGTCAGAGCTGATTCCGGCTGCTCATTGAGGTAGTCATGGCAAGAAGTGAGACCTGCCATTGATGCTCCAATTAGCAGAGCTGAAATATATTTTTTCATAATTAAGGTCAGAAATTAGAATGTTACGTTAAGACCGAATGAAAGCACTCTCTGGAGAGGATAAACCTTACCGTAGCCATAAGCGTTGAAGTAAGAATCAACAAGTTCGGGATCACCGGTTCCGGTAAAGTTTGTTATAGTTGCGAGGTTTTCACCAGAGAAGAATACACGGAGATTTTCAATGTAAGCCTTACGGGTGATATTCTGAGGAATTGTGTAACCTATAGTCACGTTTTTGAGACGGCAGTATGCTGCATTCTGAATATAGCGGTCAGACTTCTGGAAGTTCTTGCCACCTCCCCAG
>JAIDQW010000201.1 GCA_029062075.1 Paramuribaculum sp. | reverse complement strand
AACATGAAGTACGAAACCGTTTTCATTTTAACTCCCGTTTTGTCTGATGCTCAGATGAAGGAAGCGGTAGAAAAGTTTGCGACTGTGCTCACCGACAATGGTGCCACAATTGTAAACCAGGAGCTTTGGGGTCTGCGCAAGCTCGCTTATCCCATTGACAAAAAGTCAACCGGATTCTACACCCTCATTGAATTTGACGGTGATCCGACAATCATCAAGAAACTCGAAACTGCATACCGCCGCGATGAGCGCGTTATCCGTTTCCTCACATTCCGTCTTGACAAGTACGCTGCTCAGTATGCAGAAAAGCGCCGCAGCATCCGTTCCGGAAAAGCAGGTGCACCCGTGACTAAAGAAGAAGTAGAAACCGAAACTAAGGAGAACTAATCATGGCACAAGCACAGTCTGAAATCCGCTACCTCACTCCGCTGTCGGTAGACGTTAAGAAGAAGAAATACTGCCGTTTCAAACGTAGCGGCATCAAGTATATCGACTACAAAGATCCCGAATTCCTCAAAAAGTTCCTCAACGAGCAGGGTAAGATTCTTCCCCGCCGTATAACCGGAACTTCGCTGAAATTTCAGCGTCGTGTTGCTCAGGCAGTTAAGCGTGCACGCCATTTGGCGCTTCTACCCTACGTTACTGACCTGATGAAATAATTTAGTCACCACAACTAAAAAGCAAGGAATCATGAAAATCATTCTTAAGGAAGATATACCCTCCCTCGGCTATAAGGACGACGTGGTGGAAGTGAAAAACGGCTACGGTCGTAACTATCTTATCCCTCAGGGAAAAGCTGTAATCGCTACACCCAGCGCACTTAAAGTTCTCGCTGAAAACCAGCGCCAGCGCGCTCACAAGCTCGCTAAAATCAAAGCCGACGCAGAAGCACTTGCTGCTCAGCTGCAGGGCGTTAGCCTCACTATCGGCGCAAAAACCAGCTCTACCGGCACTATCTTTGGCTCTGTCAACAATATCCAGATTGCAGAAGCACTCGAAAAGCTCGGACACAATATTGACCGCAAGCTCATCATTATCAAAGATCCCGTTAAGGAAGTTGGCAAATACAATGCTGTTATCAAGCTCCACAAAGATGTGAGCGTTGATATCCCCTTTGAAGTTGTTTCCGAATAATTCGACACTTCATAATAAATGCAAGAGAGGGTGCATCAAATCAGATGCATCCTCTCTCGTCTATAACCCATGTAAGGTAATTACACCCTTTACAAGTACACAGATTTTGCACTACAGCTGTTTTATTGTGCAATAATTCGTTGAATAACGGAATATTCACTAATTTGCGACCATATTCATCGAAACCATGCAAGCATTTGAAGATTTTCTTAAAACACCCTGGGTTTACTGGACACTTCTGATTGCATACTCAGCCACTATCCTGAGTATTGTAGGAATCATCCTGTCAGAAAACAGAAATCCGGTTAAATCACTCGCATGGATTACGGTGCTGATACTTTTTCCGGTTGGTGGAGTCATACTGTACATATTCTTCGGAAGAAGCATCAAGAACACACACATGATTTCCCGCAGAAATCGCAGGCGACTCAGAGAACTGACCCGACCGGACGACAACGAACCGGACCTCAGAGGATTAAGCGATGAAAACAAGCAGCAAATAATGCTTGCGCGCTCACTCACCGGAGCCGCACTACATAGCAACAACAGCGTGGATATTTACCATTCCGGGCAAGAAAAATTTGACGCACTGCTAAAGGATATCGCAGCTGCAAAAAAATACATCAATATACAGTATTACATTTTCCAAGACGACAAAATTGGCACCGCTGTGAGTGAGGCGCTGATTGAGAGAGCCCGCGCAGGGGTCAAGGTAAAGGTCATCTACGACCATATCGGCAGCATCGGGGTCAAAAACAAGTTCTTCCGCAAAATGAAAGATGCCGGCATAGAAGTTTATCCGTTCTTCAAAGTCGCATTTCCACCGTTTGCAACAAGAATCAACTGGCGCAATCACCGGAAACTCGTGGTGATTGACGGAGAAATCGGATATATTGGAGGCATGAATATTGCCGACAGATATATTGACGGAGGAAAATTCAATGTGTGGCGCGATACCCACATCCGAATTACCGGACCGGCGGTAGGAGCATTGCAGTTCTCTTTTGCGGTGGACTGGAGATTCATGGGCAGGGAACTGATTCAGGAAACCGTCACTCCATCTACCGGGACTCCTGAGGGAAACGCTGCCATGCACCTCCTCTCTTGCGGACCAACCAGTGAGTGGAGCAATATCGCCTACCTGCTGCTGAAGGCTATTGGAAACGCAAAAAAAAGAATCCTTATTCAAACACCCTACTTCTTACCCACCGAAAGCTTGCTCAAAGCACTGCAGGTTGCCGCACTCAGCAGAGTGGATGTAAGAGTCATGTTGCCGCGCAAAAGCGACTCACACATACTCGATTACGCATCCCGAAGCTATATTTTTGAATGTCTGAGAGCCGGAGTGAAAATATATTTCTTTGATGCCGGCATGCTGCACAGCAAAAGCGTTGTTATTGACGATGATTTCAGCTCTATTGGAAGTGCCAACATGGATTTCCGCAGCTTTGAGCATAATTTTGAAGCGAACATGTTCATATACTCGCGGGAGGTTAACAAAAAAATGCAGACACTCTTCGCTGAAGATATGCGCAGCTCAAAAAGAATCAAAATATCCGACTGGAGAAAGCGCCCGCGCAAACAAAAAATACTTGAAAGCATATTGCGATTGCTCAGTCCGATTCTTTAAGATTAATAACCACGAGCACTTTTTACTGCACTTTTTACCAATCTTGCCGCAAAACATTACAAATTAATGATACTAATTCAAAATTAAATCATTATTTTTGCGAAAATTTGAGTTAGTATGGCAGACGCACTTAGGCAGAGACTTGACAGGATTGAAAGCAAGACTGCGCTTCTTCGCAAGAAGATAGTTGACCTGAGAGACTCTCACAACGCCGACATGAGCCGCATCTCAAATCTGGAAAAGAGCAATCTGATGCAGAAAAAAGAAATTGAAAAACTGAACGCCCAGGTTCAATATCTTTCTCTCTCTCACACCATTGCTCCTAAAACAGAAGAGGTACTCAAAAGCAGAGACATACTCGCTCAATTAGTGCGGGAGATCGACAGATGCATCGCCGACATAGGATATTGATGCAATGAAAGATAAAATTGACATTAACCTACGCATTGCGGATGTTGCCCTTAGCCTCACCATTAACCCCGATGAGGAAAGGCTGCTTAGAGAAGCGGCTAAAGGCATCAACGAAGCTTGGAGCTCATGGAGAAGCAGATTCAAAACCAAATCACCGGCGGAAGTGCTTGCCATGGTTACTCTACTGTTCACTAAGAGCTACCTTGACCTTAAGGAGCAGACACAGAGAACGGATGAAGTACTTGATTCTCTTGAGCGTACAATTGATATGCTTCTGCTGGAAAACGACAGTTCCGGCATGAATGAAAGCTGACGAAAACTGTTGGTCGAAACGACATTATTAACATTGTTTACCCTGCACAATTTACTTCTGCGGCTATGATAAGTTGCCGGGAGTGGGTTGCGCTTTTTTTATAACCGTAATATTACCAGATATATGGAAATTGTTTACATCATAATCACTGCATTGGTTGCCCTTGCTATAGGAGCGGTCGCAGCTGTTATAATACAGAGAAGCCTTGCCGCGTCAAGAGCCAAAATCATTATTGAGGAAGCGGCTAAGGAAGCCGAAGTTATCAAGAAAAACAAGCTGCTCGAAGCTAAGGAGGAAGAAATCAGAATCACCTCGGAAGCCGAGAAGCAGGCTGCACAGAAAATGGCTAAACTCCAGAGCACTGAGAGCAAACTCAAGCAGAGAGAAATGCAGCTGAACCAGCAGCAGGGAGACAATCAGAGAGAGAGAAACAGCATTGAGCAGACTAAGGCTCGCCTTGATGAACAGCTCGCCGGAATCGATGCAAAAAAAGCGGAACTGGACTCACTTAAGAGAAAAGCACAGGAGGAACTCGAGCATATCAGCGGACTATCCTCTGAGGAAGCTAAGGAAAAACTCGTTGAGTCACTTAAAGATGAAGCTAAGACTGCTGCCGCAAGCTACATCAACGATATCATGGACGAGGCGAAGATGACCGCCAACAAGGACGCCAAGAAAATTGTGGTGCAGAGCATACAGAGAGTGGCTACTGAA
>JAIDQW010000200.1 GCA_029062075.1 Paramuribaculum sp. | reverse complement strand
ATTCTTCTGATCCTGTTTCTTGTTTTTATCTTGAATGCGTTCCTTATTCTGATCTTTGTTCTGATCCTTATTTTGGTCCTGGTTCTGATCTTGGTTCTGATCTTGATTCTGATCCTTATTCTGGTCTTTGTTCTGGTCCTGATTTTGTTGTTCCTTTTGTTTCAGCTGTGCAAGTCTCAGATTTTCGCGCGCTTTGTCATCATCAGGATTTTTTCTTAGGGCATTTTTATACATTTCAATGCTTTTGCCATAATCCTGTGAGTTAAACGCAAGATTTCCAAGATTGTAGAACGATTTGGATGAAAGCATTCTGTCATTACCGTTTGCCGCAAGATTCTGTAAAATCTGAGTTGCGGTTGCAACCGGACTGTTACCATTGTTTGGATCAGAAGCTCCTGATTGTCTAAGTAAAGAGGCAGCAAGATTAAACTGAGCTATTTCACTGGAGGGGAGTGCCTCAAGCGCCTTTCTATAAGCAACCTCTGCCTCAGAGAAACGCTTTGCTTTATACAGTTTATTGCCTTCCCTTATCAGGTTTCTCTCCTGCTTGGTGGTTATTACGGTCTTTTCGTTACTACTACTGGATGAATCAGCAGCCGAAATGCTTACCGGCATTCCTAAAAAGCCAATATATAAAGCCAGTATTATATTATTTCTTTTCATTGTCAATTCTCTTAGTAAAGAAGTTAATGTCGCGTAACCAAACGATTTTACTGTATGACAGAACCCCGTCAATAACTAAAAATATGAGAGCTATCAAAGCTGCAATCGGGAAGAGTTCGTTTGCAGCAGAAACCGCTGCCTTACGCTTATATTCAGTTTTAGCAAGCTGATTCAACTGAGTGTCAATATCTCCAACTGCTGATGAAGAGGTTCCAGAAACATATATTCCTTTGCCGGCTTTTGCTATATCGCGAGCCATTTCCTCATTGAGGGCGGTATGCACTATATTGCCGTTATAATCAGTCATGTACTCAGACGAACCTTTTCGTAAGGGGATAGGAGAACCTTTTCCGCTTCCAATGCCAATAACATCGACCTCTATACCTGATTCTGAAGCAAGTTTTGCCACTTCAATAGCATTATCCTCAAAATTTTCACCATCGGTTATCAGCACAATAGCCTTTCTGAAATCAGATTCCGGTGTGAATGAGTTTATCGCCATTTCAAGTGCGGCTCCAATAGCAGTACCCTGAGTAGGAACCATCTCCGTATTGATGTCATTCAGGAACATCTTTGCAGAGATATAATCGGAAGTAATAGGAAGCTGTGTATAAGCGTCCCCGGCAAACACGATAAGTCCAACCTTATCATCGCTCATTTTATCTATGAGCTTCTCAAGAATAAGCTTTGCCCTCTGTAAGCGGCTAACTCCCCCGGGGTCATCGGTAGATGATGCCAACATAGAATTTGAAACATCCACACAGAGCATAACCTCTATACCCCTTGCTGTTTGCTCCTCTTCAGTTTTCGAATCACCGGATGGTGTATAAGGGCGAGCAAGAGCAATGATAATGAAAGTCATTGCACATAAAGCAAGAATAGTCTTTACCCATCCCATATAATTTGACGCATCCGGCATCAGGCGAACAAGAACAGACAGTTTGCCGAATTTTTGAAGTGAGCGCTTTCTCCATACCCTGCTCAAAGCATATAAAATAGCCAGACAGGGTACGAGTATCAGCAAATATAAAAGGTGAGGATATGCAAAACTTATCATAATGGTAAGATACTTTAGAAGTGAAATTTACGGACGTGTGCGCAAAACAGTATTTCTCATCACAAGTTCAAACAGAAGTAGTCCGAAAGCCAACCATGCCCAATGCATATAGTCATCTTCTGTGTGAGAATAGTTTTTAACATCAATAACGCTTTTTTCAAGAGAGTCAATCTCTTCAAAAATTTCTGCGAGAACATTATTACCGGTAGCTCGGAAATACTTGCCACCCGTTGTTGACGCTATTGTTCGAAGGGTAGCTTCGTCAATAACCACAGGCATATTTACGTATTCAATTCTTCCGAAAGAGTTTTCAGTAGGATATGGTGCCATTCCGTTTCTACCAATACCGATGGTATAAACCTTGATACCAAGCTTCTTGGCTATTTCAGCAGCTGTGAGCGGAGCAACATTTCCGGTATTATTTGATCCGTCGGTGAGCAATATTATGCTTTTGGATTTAGCTTTACCCTCTTTGATACGGTTTATAGAAGTTGCAAGTCCGTCACCTATAGCGGTATTGTCCTGAAGCATACCCATTTTAATGTCATGGATATAGTTGACCAGCAGTGAGCGGTCGGTTGTCATTGGCACAGCTGTGAAACTCTCTCCTGCAAAAATAACAACACCTATGTTATCATTTTCTCGTCCGGCAACGAATTGTGCCGCAACATTCTTGGCAGCTTCAAATCTATCCGGTTTGAAATCTCTGGCAAGCATACTGGTAGAGATGTCAAGAGCCAGAATAATATCAGTGCCTTCTGTGTTGGAAGTGCTCCATTTATCCTGAACCTGAGGGCGGGCAAGAATGATGATAAGGCACGCTATTATTGCACATCTTACCAAAAACATACCGTGTAGCAGGTAGGCTCTGAACGGTCTGCCAATCTTAGAATATGGAGAAGTGGTTGACACCGATAACGATGCATAATTCTTGTTTCTGCGGAAAATATACCAGGCGGCATAGGGAATCAGCAGAAGTAGAAACCACAAATATGACGGATGAGCAAAAATCATAATAGACTGTTGTTAGTTTTTTTCTTGTTTTGCTGTTTCAGTCCCGGTGGGTTGTTCAGGTTCCGTAGCAGGTTTTGTATCCTCTACAAATTGTTTGGCAGACCGGAATGCTGCCTCATTGTCATCAGGTAGCGGACGCACTTTTGCAAATTTTACAAAATCGGCTGTTTCAAGAATGGCACTCATATACTTTCTCGGTACTCTTGTCTCATCATTATTGTTGAGAGCACGGAGAATCTGTGAAGAGGTCATCTCCATAGCATTAATGCCGAATCGGGAATCAAGATAGTTTCTGAGAATATCAGTAAGCCGGGTATAGAACTCTTTCTCTTCACCGCGCTCACACAGCTTGGCTGAATGAAGTTTACCGAGCTCCTGCATAGCAAGTTCGTATGGGGGCACCGGTTTAGGAGCATGAACAAGGGGCAGTTTGCCTTTGCGGATAAACGCAAAATATACATACAATCCTGCTCCAATAATTATGAGTGCCAACAGAATCCATAGTCCGTAATCGGTAATCCAATCCGGGAGAAAATCAAAGACATGTCTTGGGGGATTAACAATATCAGCATAATCATGGACAGTAGCCATTGAATCCACATCAACCGGAATTACCTTTAGCGCAGGGCGGTTGCTCTCAGCAACTATTCCGTCTTGAACATAAAGCACCGGGGGGAGGGTATATAACCCGGAGTCAAATGCCTGTAAAATAATATCCTGACGCAGTTCCTTCCTTTCATTGCCAATATCAGTAACTATCGGTTCCGACACAGAGGCAATCTCAACATCACGCCAGAGTGTGTCCGGGACTACTATACCGCCTGTTTCTGACAGATTACCGATAACTACAACATGGAGCGGAGTCTGACGCCCCATAATGATATATGCGGAATCAAGCGCCACTCTAACATCAATTTTTTGTGGCGCTGCCTGTGCGGAGAAAGCGGAGCAAAGGGCTGCAAAAGCAATTATCAGGTATTTGAAACTCTTGTTCATATTAATATTGGTTAGCGTGAAGCTCTTTTACGGAAGAGCGACATCAAGGCTTTGACATAGTCTTCATCAGTTGCAACAGACACGGAATCAACCCGGCATCTGCGCATCGTTTCGGTCATAGATTGCTGACGTTCATACCACCATTTCACCAAGGCTTTTCTTGTGGCGGCCAAAGAAGTGTCTATCCATCGCTCTTTACCGGTTTCAAGATCTTGAACACGCAGAAGACCAATATTCGGAATCTGGGTGTCTCTCTTATCATAAATCTGGATACCTATCAAATCATGTTTGTTAGATGCCACAGACATAGCTGTATAATAATCTTTCTCGTCGATAAAGTCGGAAATGAGGAAAGAAGTGGTTCTCTTTTTCAGCGCATCAGTGAAATATTTGAGAGCCATAGCAATATCAGTACCCTTGCTTTCAGGCTGAAAATCTATAAGTTCTCTGATAATGAATAGAATATGCTTTCT
>JAIDQW010000020.1 GCA_029062075.1 Paramuribaculum sp. | reverse complement strand
CTCCCCGTACTTATCCTTGAGTTTGCGGAACCATTTAATGGTATAATCGGTCAGGCGGGCGAGTTTGGAATTGATGTCTCTAATTTTGTCGTTAAGCGCGGCAATCGCATCATCAGCCTGCTTGGAATCGAAGCGTGGAATTCTTCCCATCTTGATATCGAGAAGTTTCAAAAGGTCCTCTTCTGTAACCTCACGGATAAGACGATCAGCAAACTCATCTATTCTTTTGCCGAGATGTGCAATAGCCTGAGCCTTACTGGTGCTCTCCTCGTACTCCTTATCTTTATATATCCGCTCCTCGATAAAGATGCGTTCCAGTGTGAGATAGTGTAATTTCTCTTTTGTTTCACCGAGCTCTATCTCAAGTTCCGCTTTGAGGATATCGCGTGTGCGGTCCACATTTCTTCGGAGCACATCGCTCACTCCGAGAAAATGGGGCTTGTCATCGTAAATCACACAGCAGTTAGGTGAAATTGACAGCTCACAATCAGTGAAAGCATATAGTGCGTCAATAGTTTTATCGCTTGACACCCCAGGCTGCAGATACACCATGACCAAAGCTGTAGCCGAGGTATTGTCATCTACCTGACGGATTTTGATTTTTCCTTTCTCATTAGCCTTGAGAATGCTCTCGATAAGCTTACCGCTCGTTATACCATAAGGGAGTTCCGTGACGGCAAGAGTTCGATTGTCAATCTTGTCGATTTTAGCCCTCACTCTCACTCTTCCTCCGCGGGCTCCGTCATTATAGCGGCTGACATCAATCATGCCGCCTGTGGAAAAGTCGGGATACAATACAAATTCCTCTCCTTTGAGATATGCTATCGCGGCATCAATAATTTCATTGAAGTTGTGGGGCAGAATGAGACTTGACAAACCGGCGGCAATACCACCAACGCCCTGCGCAAGCAGGAGCGGAAACTTTGTAGGCAAAGTCACCGGCTCCTTGCTTCTGCCGTCATAGCTGGGTGTCCATTGTGTAACTTTGGCATTAAACAGCACATCGCTGGCAAATTCGCTAAGTCTTGCCTCAATATAACGACCCGCCGCAGCACTGGCACCGGTGAGAACATTACCCCAGTTACCCTGAGTTTCCACAAGCAAGCCTTTCTGACCGCGCTGAACA
>JAIDQW010000002.1 GCA_029062075.1 Paramuribaculum sp. | reverse complement strand
AAAATACCTCCTGTGGAATATAACTGTTCATTTTCATCAGATCGGTGATATTACGCTTGACACTTGAAGCTATGATGTTCAGCTCTTCGTCGGTTTCAGGATATTTTTTCTCTCTTATCGGCTTTGCTAATATATATAATGTGTCATGATGGATCGGAGCCGATACATCTGTCGGGGCTATCTTTTCAAACTTACCGCGAGCACGTAGAATGGCTGTTGTAGGTGCTCCAGGGACTTCGAAGATGTTTATTACATCAGCAATAACTCCTTCATTGTATATATCATCAAATCCGGGTCTATCAATTGATGCATCTCTTTGACAAATTACTCCGACAGGCTTCTTTTCTATTTCCGCAGCTTTTGCAAGAGATAGGGATGACTCCCTACCGAGTTGTACCGGGAAAGTAACTCCGGGGAAAAGTACAAAATCTCTTGTCGCTAAAATCGGCAGAGCGTTGTAATCAGGCTTCTTATCAAATTTCTTAGGATCAATATCAATTTGACCAACTGTGACTATGTTTGAATCTTTCTTACTCATAACTTGGAATTTTGCTTTTCAGCTATGCAAAGATAATGCCAAAAATGTATGTTTTTACACATATAACATTAAAAAGGTAAGAATCGGTCATATATGTTGTGCAACATATTCGTGAAGTTGTGTTTTATCATTTTATTAATTAATTTGCGCCCAATTAAGCGGATTTCATGAATTTATTGAATTCGGCTTGACACTAATAAAAACTAACTAAATTCTTATACCATGAAAGTTTACCAAACCAATGAAATCAAAAACATTGCCCTGCTCGGTAGCAAGGGCTCAGGTAAAACCACGCTCGCAGAAGCAATGCTCTACGAGTGTGGAGTTATAAAACGCCGTGGAACAATCGAAGCTAAAAATACCGTCAGTGACTATTTCCCCGTTGAAAAAGAATATGGTTACTCAGTGTTTTCCACTATTTTCTATGCTGAATTCTTAGGAAAGAAGCTGAATGTAATTGACTGTCCGGGAGCTGATGACTTTGTCGGAAATGCAATTACAGCACTTAATGTTACTGATACCGGTGTTATATTGATTGATGCCCAATATGGGGTAGAGGTTGGCACTCAGAATATTTTCAGAACATGTGCCGGTCTGAAAAAGCCTGTCATCTTCGCTCTCAATCAACTTGACGGTGAAAAGGCTGATTACGAAAATGTCATTGAGCAGATGCGTGATATTTTTGGGAATAAAGTCATTACAATCCAGTATCCTCTCAATGCCGGTGTTGGATTTAATGCCATGATAGATGTTCTTCTTATGAAGAAGTACTCATGGGGCCCGGACGGAGGAGTACCTGTAATAGAAGAGATTCCCGAAGAAGAAAAAGAAAGAGCACTGGAACTTCATCAGCAACTCGTTGAAGCAGCAGCTGAAAATGACGAAACATTAATGGAGAAATTCTTCGAGCAGGGACATCTCACAGAGGATGAAATGCGTGAAGGAATACGAAAAGGATTAGTTGACAGATCAGTATTCCCTGTTTTCTGTGTAAGTGCTCTGAAAGATATGGGTGTCCGCAGAATGATGGAATTTTTGGGCAATGTTGTTCCTTTTGTTGAAGATATGCCCGCTCCGGTTGATGCTTCAGGTGTTGAAGTTAAGCCTGACAGTAACGGTCCTCTGAGTCTTTATATGTTCAAAACCACGGTCGAACCGCATATTGGTGAGGTGAGCTACTTTAAGGTAATGAGCGGTACTCTAACCCCGGGTGGCGATCTGGATAACATGAACCCAGGCAGCAC
>JAIDQW010000199.1 GCA_029062075.1 Paramuribaculum sp. | reverse complement strand
TTATGATACTATGCAGTATGTTTCCAGTGATGTTGCTACAATTTGCACAGGAATGGCAGCTTCTATGGCAGCTGTTTTACTCGTAGCTGGCACAAAAGGTAAAAGATTTGCACTTCGTCACAGCAGAGTCATGATTCACCAGCCCATGGGTGGTGCTCAAGGTCAGGCTTCTGATATTGAAATTACGGCAAGAGAAATTCAGAAGCTAAAAAAAGAACTCTACACAATAATATCTGATCATTCCGGTCAGCCTTTTGAAAAAGTTGAACGAGATTCAGACCGTGATTATTGGATGACAGCTCAAGAAGCTAAAGAATACGGTATGATTGATGACGTGCTCGTTAAAGCTAAGCATTAAATAATGGCAAAGAAAAAAACACCATATTCCTGTGATTTCTGTGGCAGACCTGCTGACGCATCAGAGATTCTAATACCCAGCGCGGTAGCGGATGCTCATATTTGTTCAGAATGTGTTGAGCATCTTGATGAAGCACTTAAGGAGTATAGAAGAGAACTCGCAGGAGAATCTAAAAAGGCTGCCGGAGAGGCAAGTATGGATAATGTCCCGAAGCCACTTGAAATAAGGAAGTTTCTTGATAGCTACGTAATCGGTCAGGATTCAGCTAAAAAATATCTGTCTGTAGCCGTCTATAACCACTATAAACGTCTTGCTCAGAAAAAAAATGACGATGTGGATATAGAAAAGAGTAATATAATTATGGTGGGTCCTACGGGAACCGGTAAAACTCTTTTGGCTAAAACCATTGCAAAATTGCTTGATGTTCCTTTTACTATTGTAGATGCAACTGTTCTCACGGAAGCTGGTTACGTTGGAGAAGATATTGAAAGTTTATTGACTCGTCTTCTACAGGCAGCTGACTATAATGTTGATAAAGCAGAGCGCGGTATTGTGTTTATTGATGAGATTGATAAGATTGCCCGTAAAGGAGATAACCCGTCAATAACTAGAGATGTGAGCGGAGAAGGTGTGCAGCAGGGATTGTTGAAACTTCTTGAGGGTTCGGTTGTAAATGTGCCTCCTCAGGGGGGCAGAAAACATCCTGAACAGAAGATGATTCCGGTTGACACCAAGAATATTTTATTTATTTGTGGTGGCGCTTTTGATGGAATAGAACGAAAAATTGCGCAACGCTTGAATACTCATGTTGTGGGATACTCTAATAATTCGTCCAGAGCTGGAATTAAGAAAGATAATCTTCTTCAATATGTAGCCCCACAGGATTTGAAATCTTTCGGGCTGATTCCTGAGATAATTGGACGCTTACCAATTCTCACCCATCTTGAACCACTTGATAGAGACGCACTTAGAAGGGTTCTCACTGAACCGAAGAATGCAATAGTCAAGCAGTATAAAAAATTGTTTGAAATGGATGGTGTGCAATTGACATTTACCCCGGAGGCGCTTGATCTTATTGTTGATAAAGCTATAGAATATAAACTCGGTGCTCGTGGTCTCAGATCTATAGTTGAATCAATAATGATTGATGCTATGTTTGAAATTCCATCATCTAAAACAAAAGAGTTTACTGTTACAGCGGATTATGCTATAGATAAGCTTAAAGAAGCAAACTTTGAAACGGCAATATTTAATTGATATCATAAGAAAAATTTAATAAAATGACAGAGAAATCTCTCCTCGCCGACGCGCTTAAGCTTCACTTTGGATTTGATAAATTCAAAGGAAACCAAGAAGCCATTATTCAAAGTCTGATGGATGGCAAGGATACTTTCGTCCTTATGCCGACCGGAGGAGGTAAGTCGCTTTGTTATCAGTTGCCGTCACTTCTTCTTAAAGGTACTGCTATTGTTATCTCCCCGTTAATTGCTTTGATGAAGAATCAGGTTGATGCAATGCGTAATTTTAGTGAGGAAGATGATGTGGCTCACTTTTTGAATTCTTCGTTGAATAAAGCAGCTGTTGACAAAGTAAAAGCTGATGTACTTACGGGTAAAACCAAATTGCGGTATGTTGCTCCGGATTCTCTCACTAAAGAGGATAATATTGATTTTCTACGAACCGCTGAGATTTCTTTTTATGCAGTTGACGAAGCGCATTGCATTTC
>JAIDQW010000198.1 GCA_029062075.1 Paramuribaculum sp. | reverse complement strand
ATTATCATCATCGTAATAGAAGAGCCCGATTTTGTTAAATCTGAATTTTTGCTTAAAATCAATATGTTTAATTGAATCATAAGCAGTTTTATATGATTCAAAGGGAGCTCCTCCAATAGCAAATGTCATGTGGAAAATATAATCGTTGTCATGTTCTGCCGGGCATGGTCCAAATGTCTGATTCAGTGATTCATTGAGATATTTCTGTGCATCTCTGAGTTGAGCGGTTTCTTTAACCCTCAGGCTGAGGCATCCTGATTTTATGCCTCCAAGTACATCTGACGGGAACAGGTTGATGTCTTCAAACTCAATGTCGAAAGGATTCAATTTTGTAATGAAGTTATCAAAGAAGATTTCCATTTTCTCCAGACTCGGAATAACAAACGGCTGCTTAAGGGATACGTGCTGAGGCAATCTTGCCATTTCAAATCCCATTTTTCCATATTTATGTGCTTTCAGCATCAATTTCCTGCCAAAATTTTCTGCATCGTTGTCTGCGATTAAAACTATAGTAGCTTTCATTTTATTGGTCTTGTTTAATGCAAAGTTAACTGATTTTTAACTATCTTTGAGCGGTAAACGTGTATTTATGAGTGTAAATAAAGTGATATTGGTAGGGAATGTGGGGCGTGAGCCTACTATACGGTATGTTGAGACACGACCTGTGGCGGAGTTGTCGCTTGCTACGACTGAGCGCGCATTTACCACAGCCTCAGGGGCTAAGGTGGAGGAGCGCACAGAGTGGCATCGTCTCATAATGTGGGATGGAGCAGCTGAGACTGCCGAGAAATACATTACCAAAGGAACCAAACTGTTTGTGGAGGGAAAGTTGCGTACACGCACATGGACAGATCGCACCGGGGTTAGCCACAAGGTAACAGAAGTGTATGTGGATTCATTCGATATCCTTTCACGCCCAACCGGAGGAAATTTATAATAAACCAATTATATTATGTCTGAAAACAATCAATCAGTCGCTCATGAAAATGAAGCGATTTACATGGATGCAGATCCGGTGCAGTTACCGGAAAATGCGTTCCGTGAACTTGGGGCGGACGAGCATTATCGTCCGATTATGCACCCGGCTCATGACTATGCGGAGGTAACTCCCTACTCTGTTATAACAGGTCTTATACTCGCGGTTATTTTCAGCGCGGCAGCTGCTTATCTTGGACTTCGTGTCGGTCAGGTGTTTGAGGCTGCGATTCCTATCGCCATCATAGCAGTAGGACTGTCCGGTGCCTTGAAAAAGAAGGATCCGCTGGGTCAGAATGTGATTATTCAGTCAATCGGTGCTTGTTCGGGAGTAATAGTAGCTGGTGCCATATTCACTTTGCCGGCTCTGTTCATTCTCCAGGCTACATACAGCGATATCACTGTTGATTTCTTGGAAATCTTCCTCAGTTCTCTGTTTGGAGGCGTATTAGGTATTCTCTTTTTTATACCGTTCCGTAAATATTTCGTTAAGGATATGCATGGTAAATATCCTTTTCCTGAGGCTACAGCCACCACTCAGGTGCTTGTGAGTGCTCAAACTAAAGGTTCTGAGGATAGCGGTCAGGCAAAGATACTTGTAATAGCCTCTTTAATAGGTGGTATTTATGATTATGTGGTCGCTACTTTCGGCGTTTGGGCAGAAACTGTAACCTCAGCTGTGACAGGTTGGGGCGCCGCTCTTGCTGAAAAGACCAAACTGGTGTTCAGTTGCAATACCGGAGCGGCTCTGCTGGGTCTCGGTTATATTGTAGGTCTCAAATATGCTTTCGTTATATTTGCAGGTTCTGCCTTCGTATGGTGGGTAATTATCCCACTTATAGGTACTTACGGTGCAACTGATATAGCAGCGATGAGTCCGGACGCATTGTTCTCCAACTACGCACGTCTCATAGGCATCGGTGGTATTGCTATGGCAGGTATCATAGGTATCGTTAAGTCATGGGGTATCATAATGCAGGCAGCGGGTCTGGCGGCACGTGAAATCAAGGGATCGTCAAAGGGCGTTACAGCAACAATTCGCTGGCAGAGAGATATTTCAATGAAGCATATAGTATTCTTCATGGTTATTGCTCTTGTTGCAGTGCTTGTATTCTTCTGGATAGGTGTGCTTCATAATTTCTGGCAGGCTCTCGTGGCTTGGATAGTTGTTACCGCTATCTCATTCCTGTTCACCACAGTAGCAGCAAATGCTATCGCAATAGTGGGTTCAAACCCTGTGAGCGGCATGACTTTGATGACTCTCATTATCGCGAGCGCGATATTTGTAGCTATCGGAATCAACGGCACTTCAGGTATAGTCGCTTCTATGGTTATAGGCGGTGTAGTTTGTACCGCACTATCCATGGCAGGTGGCTTTGTAACCGACCTCAAGATAGGATATTGGCTCGGATCTACACCCCGCAAGCAGGAAAGCTGGAAGTTTGTAGGCACTCTTGTGTCAGCTGCGACTGTTGGCGGTGTGATTCTTCTGCTTAATAAGGTTTACGGCTTCACCGGACCGGATGCTCTTGTGGCACCTCAGGCAAACGCTATTGCAAAGGTTATCGAGCCTATCATGATGGGTGGTGATACTCCCTGGATTCTGTATATGACAGGTGCGGTTCTTGCTC
>JAIDQW010000197.1 GCA_029062075.1 Paramuribaculum sp. | reverse complement strand
CTTTCTACGCTGCGCTCCGAAAGCGCTCACGCGATAACGAACCCTGGAGCCGATCGACCACTCCGGCACTTTTCCAAAAAGGTCGCAATATGTCATAGCCTTTATCAAGGCTGGGAAAAGCCGGGAGTCTTTCTACGCTGCGCTCCGAAAGCGCTCACGCGATAACGAACCCTGGAGCCGATCGACCACTCCGGCACTTTTCCAACGTTGCAAAGTTAACAAAGTTTTTTGGGATAGTGGTATTTATTTTACCAGTTAGGTTGAAAAGTAGTTGAGAGATTAGTTGAGGATCCTTATTTTCTCTTGATTTAGTGGGTGTTATTCAATGAAATTTCTAATTTTGCCATTGCTAATCATAATTTCAGAATTACATCTTTCGTTCCATGAAAAGAGTGATATTTTTATTCATAGGTGTTTTTTCATTACTGTCTTTTGCTTCATGTGAGGAAGAAGATTCTCCATTGAGGTTTTCTGTGGAAAATATTGATGATTCGGAAAATGTGAAGCTTGAATACTACTCTGTTGATCCTCACTGCATACCGAAAGCTTATTACATAACATCATATAGCCGCGCGAGTGAATTAACCATAAGATGCACAAATGCTAATGCTTTATTTATAAACGGGAATACTGCCACTCATAAATTTGTATGCACGGAGGGCTACTGGTGGGCTGAGATTGCTAATTCAAACACTTTGATATTTCATTTTGAAGAAATAGAAGACAATCCCGATGAGGAAATAGCTCCTCTTTATGGAGGAGTTGAGATTTGCTCTCAAACAAAAAAAGGAGTGGTTAAAACCTATATCACAGTAAAGAGGATAAATAAACCGACAACGGATCCCTTTTATTTTTATTAAATCAACTCTGCGCTGATAACTTAGTAAAAGACGGTTTTAGTGTCTCCAAAATTTTGAGCCATTTGACTAAAGAGTTTCCAATAATTTGAACCCCAATATATATTTATTTGACGAGTTCGGTGAGGAGGCGGTTGAAGGTGTGGTTGAGGTCAAAATTAGCTGTTAGGTACTTTTTCGAATGATATTTGTGATATTGCAGATGTGCAGAAAAGAATATTGTGTTTGACCTTAATATTCTTTAAATAGTAAGGTGAGTTATTGTAAGTATTATAA
>JAIDQW010000196.1 GCA_029062075.1 Paramuribaculum sp. | reverse complement strand
AAGAATCCCGGCGAGCACCGCCACAGCTATGAATGCGGCATAACACCCTGAATGATATTGCTAATCACAAACGGACGGCGAATAAATGCCGCAGTTGCTCCTACGAGCTTCATTGTGTGGATAGAGAACCGGCGGGCATAAACAGTAAGCCTTACGGTGTTGTTTATCAGCACAAATGATATGAGGAGCAGTGCCAGTGCAATTGCGGACAGGATAATAGTGAGGGAACTGACAGTGGCATTAATAGAACGCACCATATCGCCCTGCATTTTAATTTCACTTATTCCGGGGAGTTTTCGCAAGGGTGCAACTATTTTTTCAAGGCTCTCCGTATCGGCATATTCGCTTTTTACAGCTACCTCAAATTCCGGAAAGAAAGGATTCACGCCCAACAGCTCTGTTATACTGTCGCCATCAGCTGACATCGTTTCGTTCCAACGTTTAAGCACAAGCTCGGCATCGGCGAATTTCGCCTCAGCCACATATGGTGCCGCAGCCCATCTGCTTTTAAGGGCTGCAATATCGGCATCGGTAGCGTTTTCACTGAGTATAACGACAAAGCCAATTCTGGAGCGGATATCATTACCGGCATTTTTAGCAGCAATACCGATAAGGCTGACAATTCCGAGAACAAGCAGCACAAGCGCAACGCTGACAGTTGCGGTCAATTGCGAGCCGAGAATCGGAAGTGAATTTTTCTTATTATTCTTCATGCGAGGTGCAAAGGTACAACATTAAAACCCGCTTGTCAAGTCTTTATCATCATTTTAACTCAACAAAGCCAGGGTAATCTCACTTGGGAGTGGTGAGAAGAGAAATGGCAAAATCAAGAATGGTATCCTTGCCGGCAAGTTCATCTGCAACAGACATATCAACAGCGCAACCGGGTGAGGGCTCCACTCCGAATTCAGAAAGAGAGCCGTCCGGCGCATAAATAGGAGAGGATGAGAACCGGATTCCCCACCCGCACTGCAGCTCAGCCGAGAAAGGCATTCCCGAACCACCTCCTGTAGTAGCACCAACGATTTTCACATTCGGCAGGGATTTCATGACCGTTGCAAAATAATTTGCGGCAGAATATGTTGACCGGTTAGTGAGTACAACCACCGGTTTTCCCCAAATCCAGTGCCCTGCCGTCACCGGTTTCACCCTCATTTCAAACGGTTCCGAAAAGTCATTATGACCCGGTCCGGTTTTATGGGATATATATCCGGCACATATTTCCTTTCCTATAAAATGGGCTATCAGATTGTCGGCATTAGTCATATTTCCTCCACCATTATCACGAATATCGATTATCAAGGCGGATGCTACAGCGAATGAAGCCAATATATTGTCGATATTTCCGTCACCAAGCCCTGTTTCAAATGTGGGTACTCTAAGATAACCGACATTTGATGTGAGCAAATGGTAATAGACAGACCCGAGCTGCGCATAATGAAAAAACAGATAGTTTTCTTCAACGATGCGGGCATTATAATTCTGAGGATAGTCGCTCCACCAAGCCCGATAATAGGATGTTTCAAATGGGGCTGAAAGATTTACATGCCCGTCCTTAAGCTCATCAAGCATCGCTGACATAATTCTGAACAGATGCTTTCCGCCTTTAGCCTGCAGCGCCTGCTTCCGATATTTTTCGCCTACAGCCTGCCAGTCAATATCCTTATACTCAAAAAAGCAATAGTGCTCGTCAATGGTTTTCCAGAGCATATCAAAATTGCCTATCATTGAATTTGACGGCTCATCAACGCTATGACAAGAGTTGAGAAATAATCCGATAACCGCTACAGCAGTTACCATTATATGATTAAGAGCAGTTTTAGAAATTATACAGCGCATGATATGTTTTAGCTTTCGGTGAGAGAGTTTTACGTGGATTGAGCGACAGCCATTCTCCTGATATTCCTATCACAAAACGATGAGTAAAATGATTGGACACAAGATGGTTGACTTTCGTTGAAAGGATTTCACCTCTGTAGCCTATTCTCAGAGCTGTGGCTCCGAAATGCAAATCAGCGGTGACAGAATTGTCCAATCTGAAATAATTGCCCCACCATGCGCAATGTGCGAGTCCGTTATGGTTTCCCAGATAAATCTCGTAGTACAACTCACCGTAATCAGGTGAAAAGAATGCTCCGACCACAGGCAAAGTGGGTTGCCACAATAGAGTAACCGGTAATCTGCCGATACGGAGGTTATATGCAGCAAAACCGTTCGCCCCAACCGTAAGAGCCGCCTTTGCCGAAACCGGGTTATTACTGTTGCGGTTAAGATACAATGCACCAAGATCGATATTTGCAATCGGTCCGACTCCAATTTTCAGCCCTTTCACAATGTTCCATCTCCGTAAAACTCCCCATGACGCATTAAATCCGGCATACCACATAACAGCGTTACCGACACGATTCAATCCTCTGTCAATCTCAATTCCGAAGTTGAGATTCATTAGCCATGATTCCGGGGATGCTTTCATAGCCTGCCACCTGTTGTAGTCAAACGAGGCACTCCAACCATTATAATTAATCGGCGATAGATATGTGTCGGCGAGATGACTGCTGCCTATACCAAAAGTATATGCAGCCGTTACCGGCCGGAGAATCTGTTCTTCAGTCTGAGCATGTCCGGCGACACAGAACGTCAAAAAGACGAGTAAAAACAATACACTCTTTTTCATTCAGAAGATTCTCTGCTGACCTGTTAACTCATCTCTCACCTCATCATCGGATCGGTCCTCAATCAAATTCTCCTCAGGGGCGTCAGACGATTCATCGGGTTCGGTTTCCTCCGCCTGTACGGTTTCATCCTCAATCACAGTAGGCTCAATCTCCTCAATCTTCGCCACATTCCATGCCGTCAGCCTCTTACCTTTAGCTCTGAATGATTTCACCCCAACGAAGTCCATAGCCTCAACAATAGCAGAACCACGCACCTCATCGGCTCCGCCGAATGTAATTTCAAACCTCGCACCGGGTTCGCCACTGATAACAGTAACCGCCGATTTTGGATTATCTCCTATAAAGCGTTGTTTTTTAGGTGAACTTTCGAAATTGAACCGCTTGAGATAGTAGAATCCCTGAGAAGCGTCATAAAGCACAACACTCCAAACTTTTTCCGGGCGGAACAGCTCAATAATCCTTATATTGTCCTCATAATGATTGGTGCTGTCAAAAGATGATGTGTAGTACTCACCGTTGTCAAGCACCACAAGCACCTGATCATTGGCATTAAACTCACCGAGATAGTTACCTCTGCCCTCATAGTTAAGACGGAGAACATCGGGATCAAACCAAACTTTGCGACCGCCGAGAGTACTCTGACCCGCCTCCTTCATGCGAATGGAGTGTACCTCATTTTTAGTAACGATGTTGCCCATCGCAGCCTTTCCTCTGGGTTTCAGGTCGGCAAAGTCTATATCAAGCTGTAGAGTTTTAAGTTTAGGTTTCGGTTTGAGAGTCACCCTCACAATCTCCGCCTCGCCATTGGGATTAGCCGAGAAGTATTTGATCTTACTGTCCGGCTTGCCCTGTGTCACATCGTAAATCTTATCTCTTGTCACTCCGGTAACATGGAATCTCTTCATATAGTGAATTCCGCCCTTACCGTCCTGATATATGACATTATAGGTGGTGCGTTCATCCTTATCCTTGAACACAGCAACGTGCTGAATCTTATCATCACCGACAAATACCTTATCCTGCACGCGTATCACCTTGTACTTGCCGTTTGTAAAGAATATGATTACATCGTCAAGCTCGGAGCAGTTTCCAATACACTCAATATCCTCGCCTTTCAGAGCCGTACCGATAAATCCCTCCTTACGGTTGACATACAGCTTCTGGTTTGCCTCAGCCACTCTTGCAGCCGCGATGGTTTCAAAATTCCTCAGCTGAGTCATTCGAGGATATTACTCCCCGTACTTATCA
>JAIDQW010000195.1 GCA_029062075.1 Paramuribaculum sp. | reverse complement strand
CTCCTGTGGGTGGGTAAGGTAAGGTCTTTAAAGTCTTTAGGGTCATTAAGGACTTTAAGGACTTAAGATGGGAAGAGGTTATTACTTACATTGCAAAGATATGTGAAATCATTAAAATATCAAAAATAAGGAGGAGGTTTTATGAGATTATTATTGCAATTTAATCGGATCGGGGGGATAAGGTCTTTAATGTCATTAAGGACTTTAATGACTTTAAGGGAGGTGGGGGATTATAAAAATTTTGGTTATTTTTGCACAATATGACCGATTCAAGTGTTTTAGGTGAAAACAGATTATGAAAGACCTGATTATAGATAAGGAGACTTCGGAGCGCGCGGTGCTTGTCGGGCTCATCACTCCTCAACAGAACGAGGCTAAGGCTAACGAGTATCTTGACGAGCTGGCTTTTCTCGCCGATACGGCAGGCGCTGTTACCGAGAAGAAATTTCTACAGAAGCTAAACGGCCCGGACTCAAGAACATTTGTGGGTAAAGGTAAGCTTGAGGAGATACGCAAGTATATCGAGGATAACGATATAGGTATGGCGATTTTTGACGATGACCTCACGTCGAAACAGGTGGCTAATATTGAGCGTGAACTGAAGGTGAAGATTCTTGACCGCACGAGTCTTATACTTGATATTTTTGCACGCAGAGCTCAGACGGCTAACGCTAAAACTCAGGTTGAACTTGCGCAGTATCAGTATCTGTTGCCCCGACTGACACGCATGTGGACTCACCTTGAGCGACAGCGAGGCGGTATCGGTATGCGCGGTCCCGGTGAGACTCAGATAGAGACAGACCGCCGTATTATTCTTGACAAAATCTCCCGCCTGAAGGCTGAGTTGAAGGATATTGACCGGCAGAAGTCGATTCAGCGCAAAAACCGCGGCAAGCTTACCAGAGTCGCTCTTGTGGGTTATACCAATGTGGGCAAATCAACCCTGATGAATCTGCTGAGCAAGAGCGATGTGTTTGCTGAGAACAAGCTGTTTGCCACTCTGGACACAACAGTGCGCAAGGTTATAGTAGATAATCTGCCTTTCCTGCTGACCGACACCGTGGGATTCATACGCAAATTGCCGACTCATCTGGTGGAGTCGTTCAAATCCACTCTGGACGAGGTGCGCGATGCCGATGTACTTGTTCATGTGGTGGATATCTCTCACCCCAACTTCGAGGAGCAGATAGAGGTGGTGAACAAGACCCTCTCGGAGGTGTGCGGCAGTGCTGATAAGCCTATGATAATGGTTTTCAATAAGGTGGATGCTTTTTCGTTCACCCCCAAGGATGAAGATGACCTCACTCCTAAAACCAGGGAGAATTACTCGCTTGACGAGCTTAAGGCTTCGTGGATGAACAAGATAGGGGATGAT
Organism: Paramuribaculum sp.; assembly: GCA_029062075.1. Lineage (GTDB taxonomy): Bacteria > Bacteroidota > Bacteroidia > Bacteroidales > Muribaculaceae > Paramuribaculum. Next base: position 2,549 of record JAIDQW010000195.1, on the reverse strand, counting down.
GCGGTGTTTATTTCCGCCAAAGAGGGAATCAACATAGATGAGCTCAAGGCAAAAATCTATGAGAAGGCGAAGCAGGTGCATCTTACCCGGTTTCCTTATAATGATTTCCTGTTTCAGAAGTATGACGAGGATATTGACCCGACCCCGGAGGGCGGTGAGGCTCAGGCTTCTGACAGCGGCGAGGCTCAGAACTGAAAATAGATAAACGGTGTGACATCAGCTGAAGAAAATTCCACAACAAGCTGAATCACGATCAGGAATATCAGTAACCGAACAATCCAAGGCGCTCTGATAAATAGAGTTGCCGCTGTGTCGTGCCAGTCCTGCGGCAGGAAGTGAACGGTGATGATGAATGTCATAAGAATGACCCACAGAGTGCGGAACTGAATGAACGGGATGATGCACTGCGGTGCAAAGTCGGTGAATATCGTCCTGATAATCACCACGGCATCCGTGAAGCTTTCGGCGCGGAAGAAAACCCACAGCAGCGACACATAGATGAGCGTAAGGCATCCTGCAGCGAGGTCAAACCAGGTCTTGCCGTCGAGCCGTGAGGTAATAGGTCGGCATAGTTTGTTGACAATAAGCCCTATTCCGTGCATCCCTCCCCAGAAGATGAATTTCCATGCAGCGCCGTGCCATAGTCCGCCTATGAGCATGGTGAGGAAATTGTTGAGATATGTGCGGAATGTGCCTTTGCGGTTTCCGCCGATTGGGATATAAACATAGTCGCGGAGCCATGTGGAGAGCGAGATGTGCCACCTGCGCCAGAACTCGGTGAGGCTCTTGGACTTATAGGGGAAATTGAAGTTGATGCTCAGCCGGAATCCCATAATAAGTGCGAGCCCGATAGCCATGTCGGAGTAGCCTGAAAAGTCGCAGTAGATCTGCATTGTGTAGCCAATCACTCCCATTAGCGACTCAAAGCCGGAATATGCGCCCGGCGAGTTGAATATAAGGTCGTTGTACTGAGCTATATAGTCAGCTATAACAGCCTTTTTCACCACCCCGGTTATAATCAGCCACAGCCCGCCGAAAATTTCGCTGTGTGAAGCCCGGCGGTTCTTCTTTAGCTGAGGCAGGAAGTTTTCCGCCCTGACAATCGGTCCTGCAACGAGTGCGGGAAAGAAGGAAAGGAAGAACAGGTATTCGCCCCAGGTGTCGGCAGGGGCAATGCGCTTGCGGTAAACATCCACTATGTAGCTTATGGACTGGAATGTGTAGAAAGATATGCCCACCGGCAGAATGAGGGTGAGCGGCTGGAAATTTCCTTCAACCATACTGTTCCAGTTCCACAGAAAGAAGTTGGCATATTTGAAAAATCCGAGTACGGACAGGGATATCACCACAGAGAGTGCCACAAGCCATTTTCTTCCGGCGGATGACTCAATCTGCACCATGGCGCGACTTATAAACCAGTCAATCACCGAGGTAGAGACAAGCAGGAGGAAGAACCATCCGCTGCACTTGTAGTAGAAATATAGGCTGAATGCGATTACAAAAACCAGCATCTGCCACTTTCTGCGTCGCATGAGAGCATAAAGCGGCATGAAGCACACAAACAGCACCCAGAAAAGTCCGCTGGAAAAAATCAGAGGCGATTCCCGGTGATAGGTGAGCAGTGAGCCGAGTGTCTGTGGCAGTGAGCTGAAATCCATTTACGGTCAGTTTTCTCCGGGCTGATGAATGAAAATTCTTTCAGGTCGGGCGGTGCTCTCCGTTGGAGAGGTCATGCGAATCGGGTGAGCGCAATTGTCAGGCATCCAGCGCACCACGCTGTCCATCCACTCAATGGCGCTCTTGGCTGTGGGGTGCGCTCCGTCCGACCTGCGCTGAAAAGTCATGCCGTCGCTCTTGAAGTACGTTCCCGGAGCGGTGTTGTCAGCTATCATTTTATTGATTCCGGTATCCTCCACCCAGTTCGGTGGTCCGATCCAGATGTATGGAATAGTGTCTATTTCAGCAAGCATCTCCCTGATGAACTGTGTGCGCTTTTCAGCGATGTCCTTGACATACAGCTCGTTTGCACCGAGGCAGATGAAGATGTATGTGGGAGATATACGCTGGATATATTCCGCAAGGCGGTGAGACTTGCCCCAGATTTCTGTAGATGAGCTGTACCACACCACGGAGTAGAGAGTGTGTCCGGACGCCTTAGCGTAGGCGGCGAGGCGCGGTGATAGTCCGTCAAGCATAGAGTCGCCGATAAACAGAATGGTGTGGGCGGCAGTGTCCGGCTCGAACTTGACCGGCTCAGTGACAGTGTCCGCCACCACGGTATCGGCTGCCATTTCAACCGGTTTATTATCAGGGAAAAGCACCTTAGCCATTCCGGACGATTTTGGCGAGTAGCCGAAAAACGAAGGGATGACGTCAAGGCATGACAGGGCGAACACCGCAGACAGGGCAACGGCAAGCAGAATCCACAGCAGTGTGAAAGGGCGCTTTTTGTGACTCTTTTCAGGCATGGTTTATTCCATGAGTTTGCGATAGCGTTTGCGCGGCGGCTCCTTGCCACCGTTCTGAGCTTTCTTATACTCCTCGTAGTC
>JAIDQW010000194.1 GCA_029062075.1 Paramuribaculum sp. | reverse complement strand
TGGGCTCGGATATGTGTATAAGATACAGAAACCATTCTCTGTGACTTCTTGTTGCCTCAGCTTTAGAGAGTCCCTTAAGGCGGGCAAAAAACACAGCCTGCTCTCCAACCTTCATTTTTTTATAAAGTCCTCTCTCTTCAGGTAAGTAACCAATGTTTGCAACATCGGTGGCAGTGAGAGTATGACCATTAAAAATCACGCTGCCGGAATCAGGTGCAGTAATATGATTTATTATACGTATGAGTGTGGTCTTACCGGCACCATTCGGTCCGAGGAGACCGTAAATAGTACCTTCGGGAACCGAAAGGCTAACATTGTCAAGAGCTTTGTGCCCCGTATAGTTTTTTGACACATTGCGTACTTCAAGCAAATTCATTCTGATACTATATTAGTTTTATTATTTTTTTTTCCGAAAAAGCGGTCAATTATCACAGCGAGTGAACCGTCACCGGTAACATTGCAGGCAGTACCGAAACTGTCCATTGCGATATAGAGAGCTATCATAAGAGCATTCTGCGTTTCTGAAAATCCGAGTATACCGCTAAGCAGTCCAAGAGAAGCCATAATCGCTCCTCCGGGAATACCGGGAGCAGCCACTATCGTTACCCCAAGCATTATGATGAAATGCGCAAACATTCCAATATCATACGGCATATCCTGAAGAATCATAATTGCGAGCGCACAAGCGACTATCTTCAAAGTGCTTCCGCTCATGTGGATTGTGGCACAAAGAGGAATCACAAATCCAGCAACCTCCTCACTCACTCCCATCTTTATGGTCTGACGAAGGGTGACCGGAATAGTAGCTGCTGATGATTGAGTGCCGAGAGCGGTAAAGTAAGCCGGCATCATATTCCAGAGCATTTTGAACGGATTCTTGCGATTGAACAGTGCCGCCACACAGAACTGAAATACAAGAATAAAGATATGGATACAGAAAATTACGACTATGACCTTGAAAAAAGCCCTAAGCATAATTCCCACCTGACCGCTAACAGTCATATTCATAAATATCCCCAGAATATAGAAGGGGAGAAGAGGAATAACTGCCTTGCGAATAGCCATTGAAACAATATCGCGAAACTCATCAGCCCCCTTTTTAAGAGTATCTCCTTTAACAAAAGCAATACCAAGTCCAACCATGAAAGAGAGTACAAGAGCAGTCATTACCGACATAACGGGTGGCATCGGCATTGTAAACCACGGTTGAGCAGTTTCCGCTGAATTTTCAACCGCCATAAGCTCCGGTGCCCTTGTAATAAGATGTGGAAATACATTTTCACAAGTAAAAAATGAGAAGAAACCGGCAAAAAGTGTGGCTCCATAAGCAAGAAGTGCTGTTGCCACAAGCATTTTTCCGGCAGACTTACCAATATCGCCGATAGCGGGGGTTACAAAGCCTACAATGATCAGCGGGATAAGAAATCCGAGAAAAGAGCCGAAAATTTCATTAAAAGTGGCACACAGTCGTGCAAGCCATTCAGGTGCAACATAGCCGAGACCTATACCGGCAGCTATGGCAATAGCAATGCGGGGTAGTAAACCGAATTTTATTTTTTTCATCTAATGATAATTTTTTCTGATTTATTACCTGTGCGACGGATGTAGATACCAGGTGTGAGGTTCGCTCCGTTCACTCTGACGCCGTTAAGGTTATAGTATTCAATTTTTCCGTTTTCTTCCGGTGTATATACCGGTGCAATTGAAGTGACATCGATATCACCGTTGAATGTACCGGAAATTCTAACGCCCTCCTCAATCCACTCAATATCCATGAGCAGATTGAATTTGTCGGACAAGTCTGAGTAACCGTGAACATTGATATCAAGTGTCATTCCCGGCTGCACTTTAACCTCGGTTGCAGCTCCGTCGTAAGCCTTGTATCCGTTAGACAAGCCGGAGATACTGACACTTGGAATAGACACAGAGTTGCCTATTGCCGCCGCTCTCGAGCCGGCAAGATCAATCCCCTCGATAACGAAATCGGTTCTATTTTCGTGTGAGGGAGTGAGATATATTCTAACATTATGTTCTTTGACTGAATTTTCTGTTTCTGTGGTCAGTTTACCGGAATAAACGGCTCTTTCAGCTTTAACCGGAGTCTCTTCTCCATTGCTGAACTTAACAAGGATAGGAACCCTCCTGTCTCCGTCCATAAACCAAGTAACATCAACATTGATTCTCACCTCATCAGCTGTAGTGATAGTGCCGTCAATCTTAACTCCGGCAATAATATCACCGTCAGCAAGAATCATACGGTCAACCTTACCTGTATAACGGTCAAATCCGTCATAGGGAGTGAGAGTGATGTTGTCAACGATAATGTCACCGAGTTTAGCAGGCTCTGAATCAGAATCGAGGGCTATAGAGAAGTCCGGAAGCATGAATGTGTAAAGACCCGTTTCTTCTGTCCTGGCTATTTTGACAACCGCTTCTTTACCGCCTTCGGTTATATCATATCCGTCGAGAGCAACGGTGAGTTTTCCTGCAACGGTCATCCAGACAGTTTCATTACGTTTACCGTTGAATTCAACATTGATAGGAATACTTTCCTCATCGCTCGCTTTCCAAAGCACCTGAATTGTCATCCGTGCATTTCCAGAAGCATCCACGGTACCGGTCAGATTAATGTCGGCAATGATTTCGCCATCAATAAATTCCATATCGGGAACAAATCCGCTGTACTTAGTGGTGCCGTTATCTTCCTCAACATTAACATCTTCCACTACAATGTCACCGAGAGTAAGCAGAGTACCGTCAAGGTCAATGCTGAAATCGGGAAGCTTGAATATGCATTTGCCGTTTACAGCATCGGTGATATAGACGGTGGCTTTTTGATTTTCTGCTATATAAGAGCCAGCCATTTCAATTGACAATGTACCATCGAAGTCGGTCCATTCTTCGCTCGGCTCCGGTTCTGTGTTACCGGTTTCAGAGGTTTTGACACCATTAAACTCAACATTGATTTCAATACCCTCCCAAAGCACAAGTATCTTCATCATCGCATTACCTTGCGCATCTGTGTTGCCGTTGAGAGTCACATCGGCAACAATCGAGCCTTCCGCCAGCTCAAGACCTTTCACCTCGCCGGTGTATGTATAGCCGCCGTTGCCGTCAGGGGTCATAGCAACATTCTCAACCACAATGTCGCCGAGCGGTGCGGGACCGTCGCCGAGGTCGAGGCTGAAATTAGGCAAGCTGAATGTGCAAGTTCCGTCGCTGTTTTCCTTAATGTTGACCTTAGCTTCCTGACCTCCGCCGGTAATATCATCACCCATCATGTAAATGTTGAGAGTACCGGTATATTCAACAGTTTTACCCGTTGAGGGAGCGGGAGCTTCAGGCTTTTTGAAAATAAGGGTATAAGTGTGGATATTCTTGCCGTCCTCATCGGCACCGTCTGCTGTTGGAGTTATAGTCGCCGCATATTTAGACGAATCATAACCGATAGTGATTTTTGCTTCAGGGTTAGAGCTTACGGCGGTAACGGCTCCTTC
>JAIDQW010000193.1 GCA_029062075.1 Paramuribaculum sp. | reverse complement strand
GACCAAAGGAGCGGTAAGCGAAGAGGTTGCGTCACAGATGGCATCAGGCGTGTGCAAACTCACCGGAGCTGATATTGGAATTGCTACAAGCGGCATTGCCGGTCCGGGTGGCGGCAGTCCTGAAAAGCCTGTTGGAACTGTGTGCATAGCTGTAGCTTATCATGGTGAATGTAAAAGTGTTACAATGCATTTTCCCGGCAACAGACAGCGTGTTGTTGAGCGGGCTGTAAACCATGCACTTCTTATGGCGGTGAAGATGCTTCGCGGCAAAAAGTGAATTAGTTAAAAAAATTGAGGATAATAGCCTGTTATCTCATCAATTTTGCTTAAGTTTGCGATACATTATAAAATTCTAACCAATAAAGAAACAATTAGCGCTATGAGACTGATTATCGAGCCAGACTACGCCAAAGTATCCGAATGGGCGGCAAATTATGTAGCAGCCCGCATAAATGAGGCTAAACCCACACCCGAACATCCGTTTGTACTCGGTTGCCCCACCGGCAGCTCACCCCTTGGCATGTACCGTCATCTTATCAAACTCTGCAAGGAGGGTAAGGTTAGCTTTAAAAATGTTGTAACATTCAATATGGATGAATATTGCGGCATTCCCCGTGACCATGAGCAGAGCTACTACACTTTTATGTGGACCAATTTCTTCAATCAGATTGATATCCTCCGTGAAAACGTTAATATTCTCAACGGCAATGCTGAAAATCCCGATGAAGAATGCGCTCGCTACGAAGAGAAAATCAAGAGCTACGGCGGTATTGACCTTTTCTTGGGCGGTGTAGGTCCTGACGGTCATATCGCATTCAACGAGCCGGGCTCGTCTCTCACTTCACGCACCCGCATGAAGACTCTCACCCGCGACACCATCATTGCCAACTCTCGCTTCTTTGACAATAATGTTGACCTTGTGCCTAAAACCGCTCTCACAGTAGGCGTAGGCACCATCATGGCAGCCAAGAGCGTTCTGCTTATCGTGAACGGTCACAATAAGAGCCGCGCGCTTCATCACGGAGTTGAAGGCGGAATAAGCCAGATGTGGACAATCTCAGCGCTCCAGATGCACCAGAAAGCTCTGATTGTGGCAGACGAGGCTGCTTGCGAAGAGCTGAAAGTCGGTACATACCGCTACTATAAAGATATTGAGGCTGCAAATATAGACCCTGCAACTCAGCTCTGATTGAGATAATATAAAAATCTAACTCCCGCCAATCTTATGATAGATTAGCGGGAGTTTTGTTTTAGCGGGAGCCTGTGTTTATTTAATCTCTACACTTGCTCCGGGAGTTGAAATAAAGTGTATGCGTGACCTGTCACCCTTAATGGTGCTTAAAAATGTCAACGCTTCGTCTTTCATTCCCCAGAAGTGCATCGGGAAGAAATTCACTACATCTATGTCTGTGAGAAATTCTTTGGCACCTTCGCCAAAGTCGGTTCCCATTCGTGGGTCAACAGGGAACATTGCGATGTCAATGGTTGGATTATCGCTTGAAATACGGTTGAGGGCTTTCTTAAAGGCAAGCTCGGATTTCTTGACTTCCGCTGAATCAGACTCGTCTTTCCAGTGCCATAGGTTCAGATCACCGGCATGGAATATTTTTTTGCCGCCGGAAGTCTCTACCATGAAGCTTACTCCGCTGTCCGTAGAGGGATATGCTGTTACACTGATGCTTCCGGGAAGATCTTCAATGCGGTCCCCCGCACTCATTCCGGCTACTTCGAGATTTGAAGGGATATCTCGCGCGGGTACATCGTTAGCTGTCACATATACTCTTCTGTGATTCTGCGCCATTTCATAGATACCCGTATTGTAATGGTCCTTATGATGATGGCTTACGAAAAATATCACCGGGGTATCGGGATTGCTCTCAAGAATTTTATGGAGGGCATGAGATGGATCACGGTAATAGTCGAATACCAGAATCACTTCAGGTAAGAGAATGGCAAAGCCACTGTGGTCCAGATATGTTACTTTTGTCATAATAGTTGTTTTAGTCATTTTTACAATGATAAAACAGCTGAAAATGACAGTTGTTCACTATCGGCGGTATTCACTCAGGATGCCGTCACGGAACAGCAAGTATATTCCGTTTTCATAATTCCAGATTTCATAAAGAGTGCTCTGATCGGCTCTTCGGATTACTTTTGCCGGAGCTCCAAGCGCGAGACGGCACTCATCGAGAGTCATATCAACGGCTATACGGTTGTTGATGATATTCTGCCACACATTGTCCTTTATC
>JAIDQW010000192.1 GCA_029062075.1 Paramuribaculum sp. | reverse complement strand
GTATATGACGTTTCGTAAACAAAGAAAATATTATCATTATGAAGAAGATTGGTATTTTTTATGGTTCATCAACCGGTACAACAAAATCTGTTGCAGAAAGAATAGGTACTACATTAGGCATTTCAAAAGAAGATGTTTTTGATGTGGCAAATGTCTCCCCAAGTAAATTGGCAGACTACGACGTGCTATTATTAGGTACAAGTACCTGGGGCTCCGGAGAGTTAGAAGATGACTGGTATGATTTTATTGCCGGAGTAGAGGAGATGTATCTAAAAGATAAGACAATAGCTTTGTTTGGTTGCGGTGACGAAAATATGTCTGACACATTTTGTGACGGAGTGGGAATTCTTTATGACCGTCTCCAAAAGACCGATGCAAAATTTATTGGTGCGTTTAACACGGAAGGCTACGAATTCTCAAATTCAGAAGCTGTAAAAAATGGTTCAGCGGTTGGATTGCTTCTGGACGAGGTCAACAAGCCTTCTCTTTCAGATAAGAGGATAGCTGAATGGAGCGAATTGCTAAAAAGTGAATTTTAATGTAAAATATTATTCCTTATCAGGGAAAGCAGATTGGAATAAAACAAAAAAACCGATGAGAAACTCATCGGTTTTTTTATGATTATAAAATGAATTTTATCCTTTGATTGCGGCTACCCCGGGAAGAACCTTACCTTCAATAGCTTCAAGCAGGGCACCACCACCGGTTGATACATATGAAACCTGATCAGCAAGACCGAATTTGTTTACGCAAGCGACTGAGTCACCTCCACCAACGAGTGAGAAAGCACCCTTGTCGGTAGCTTCAACAATAGCATCAGCTATAGCACGGCTTCCAGCGGTGAAGTTATCAAATTCAAACACACCGGCGGGACCGTTCCAGAGTATAGTCTTAGCATCTTTGATAGCATCACGGAATGCCTTGCGGGTTTCAGGTCCGGCATCAAGTCCTTCCAAACCCTCGGGAATATCCATGCAAGAAACTATCTGGGTTTTCGCGTCATTGCTGAAGCTGTCAGCGGCAACGCAATCAGTGCCAAGAACGAGATTAACGCCTTTTTCTTTAGCTTTACGCATGATATCAAGAGCGAGATCAAGTTTATCATCCTCGCAGATAGACTGACCAACTTTGCCTCCCTGAGCCTTTGCGAAGGTGTAAGTCATGCCACCGCAAAGAATAAGATTATCAACCTTGTCCATCAGGTTTTCAATAATACCGATTTTGGTAGAAACCTTTGAACCACCCATAATAGCAGTGAAGGGGCGCTTGATATCACTAAGGATATTGTCAACAGCCTTAACTTCTTTTTCCATAAGGTAGCCGAGCATCTTATCCTGAGCATCAAAATAGTCAGCAATGACAGCTGTTGAAGCATGTTTGCGGTGTGCTGTGCCAAATGCGTCATTTACATAAACATCAGCATAACTTGCGAGCTTCTTTGCAAACTCTTTCTGGCGCTGTTTCATTTCTTTCTTAGCATCCTCGTAGCCTGCGTCAGTTTTTTCGATGCCTACAGGCTTGCCTTCTTCTTCAGGATAAAAGCGGAGGTTTTCAAGAAGGAGAACTTCGCCCGGTTTCAGGTTAGCGGCTGCTTCAGAAGCGTTTGCACAGTCTTCAGCAAACTTAACTTCGGTGCCAAGAGCTTTTGATACAGCATCTTTGATTTGACTTAGTGAAAATTTGGGATTCACTTTGCCTTTAGGTTTGCCCATGTGGCTCATAATAATGAGGCTGCCACCATCTTTAAGGATTTTCTCAAGAGTGGGGAGTGCTCCACGGATACGAGTATCATCAGTGATGTTGCCGTTTTCATCAAGAGGCACATTGAAGTCCACGCGTACAATAGCCTTCTTACCGTTGAAGTTGTAATTGTCGATGTTCATTTTGTTTATTATTAGTAATGTTGTAAACGCAAAAGTAAAATAAATCTCTTAATTATTAAATGTGGAACTTAGATTATTCCATGTTTTTTTAATTGTTCAGCCATCTGATCTCTCAATTTTGATGCCTCATCTCCGGCTTTTATTGCAAAATCAGTCTCGGTGGAAGAATATATTATGCCCCTCGAAGAGTTGACGAGTAAACCGCAGTCATCGGTCATCCCATATTCGCAGACATCTTCAAGGCTGCCGCCCTGGGCACCGACTCCGGGGACTAATAGGAAGCTATCGGGCGCAACTTTGCGAATGTCTTCAAACATTTTACCTTGAGTGGCTCCTACGCCATACATCATTTCATCAGGACCAGCCC
>JAIDQW010000191.1 GCA_029062075.1 Paramuribaculum sp. | reverse complement strand
ACTGCTCGATACTCCCCACAGCCACCCAGTATTGCCGTAATGCTCTCTTTTCCGGACTCTTGCCTGAGCAGATTGCGAAAACTTATCCCCATCTTTGGGTGGACGAGGATAGCGACGAGGGGAAGAATCTCAATGAAGGTCCGCTTATTGAAGGCTTCCTGCAGCGGATGAAACGCGATTACCGATGCTCCTACACCAAGCTTAATGATTCGGAGAGCTGCTCACGTCTCGTTGCACGATTCAGCGAGCTCAAGGAGTGCCGCCTAAATGCAGTGGTGGTGAACTTCATAGACATACTTAGCCATGCGCGAACAGAATCAAAGGCTGTGCGCGAGCTCGCCTACACTGATGCGGCTTACCGCTCTATTACCGGCTCATGGTTCCTGCACTCTCCTCTGAGCAATCTTTTCAAAGCTATTGCCGAAACAGGCGACAGCGTTGTGCTCACTACTGACCACGGCACCATAAGGGTGGAAAATCCGGTGAAGGTGGCTGCGGATCGTGATATAAACTCCAATTTGCGATATAAGGTCGGCAGAAATCTGGGAGTGGATTCATCAAAAGTACTGGAGGTGAGAAACGCTAAGGATTTCGGACTCCCTTCGCCGGGCATCTCCTCATCCTATATCTTTGCCAGAGGCAGAGACTTTTTCGCTTATCCCACAAATTTCAATAAATATGCGCAGCACTACCATGACACATTTCAGCACGGAGGTGTATCCATGCAGGAAATGCTGGTGCCTGTAGCCACTCTTATGTCTAAATATCAAACAAATAAATAATCATTATATGGCTAAACACTCTATAACAATAGCCTCAACCGACGACTTGCCCCGCGCGGCTAAGGAGTTCGCATCCCTCATGGATGACCGTACGGTATATGCTTTCAGCGGTGAGATGGGTGCCGGAAAAACCACTTTTATATCCGCTCTGTGCAGGGAGCTCGGTGTGGAGGATGATTTTGCCGGCTCACCGACATTCTCAATCATAAACGAGTATCGCTCAGACACCACTGCTGAACTGATATATCATTTTGACCTGTACATAATAGAAAAAATAGAGGAGGCTTTTGAGATTGGAG
>JAIDQW010000190.1 GCA_029062075.1 Paramuribaculum sp. | reverse complement strand
TATTGAAGCTGTTGAGAAAGCACTTTCCACCGGTGAATTTGCAGGTGTTATTATCGAAGGCATCCAGGGTGTTTCCGGAATACATGAACCCGGAGATGACTTTCTGCGCAAACTGAGCGCCGCCACTAAAGAGACCGGCACCCTCCTGATTCTTGACGAGATACAGAGCGGTACCGGACGCACCGGCAAATATTTCGCCCACCAGCACTCAGGCATTAAGCCGGACATCATAACCATGGCAAAAGGTATTGCCAACGGATTTCCGATGGGCGCGGTGCTCATTGCACCGGATATCAAGCCGGTGAAAGGCATGCTCGGCACCACCTTCGGGGGAAATCACCTTGCCTGCGCCGCAGCGATAGCTGTCGCCGACGTGATGGCTAAGGAAAATCTGGTGCAGAACGCTGCCGAAACAGGTGAATATCTAATCAGCGAACTCAAAAAGATTCCCGGACTGGTTGAAGTACGCGGCAAAGGACTCATGATAGGTGTTGAAATTGAGGGTGATGCAGGTGCCCTGCGCAAGCAGCTCCTCTTTGACCACAATATTTTCACCGGCGGTGCAGGCGCGCACACCGTGCGCCTTTTGCCCGCACTCTGCCTCACTAAAGAGCAGGCTGATAAATTTTTGAAAGAATTCAAAAGTGTGATCAATCAAAAATCCGCGTAATGAAAAAGTTTACAACCGTTGCCGACATCGGCGACCTTCACGCAGCAGTTGCCGAAGCAAGAAAAATAAAGGAAAACCGCTTTGCATACAAGCATCTCGGCGAGAACAAAACATTGCTGATGCTCTTTTTCAACTCCAGCCTGCGCACCCGTCTTAGCACTCAGAAAGCGGCCATGAACCTCGGCATGAACGTTATGGTGCTTGATGTGAATCAGGGAGCCTGGAAACTCGAAACCGAGCGCGGAGTTATAATGGACGGTGATAAAGCCGAGCATCTTCTCGAAGCTATCCCGGTTATGGCAAGCTACTGCAATATTATAGGCGTGAGATCATTTGCCGGACTCAAAAACAAGGAGGAGGATTACACTGAAAAAGTTCTGTCGCAATTCATAGAGTACTCCGGCAAGCCGGTTTTCAGCATGGAGGCAGCAACCGGTCATCCGCTGCAGGCATTTGCCGACATCATAACAATCGAGGAGCATAAAACCAAAGAGCGTCCTAAAGTAGTACTCAGCTGGGCACCACACCCCCGCGCCCTACCGCAGGCAGTGCCCAACTCCTTCGCACAGTGGAGTGTTGCCGCCGGCTACGATGTGGTAATCACTCATCCCCACGGCTATGAACTCTCCCCGGAGTTCACCAAAGGCGCGACAATCGAATATGACCGCGACAAAGCATTTGAGGGAGCTGATTTCGTATATGCCAAAAACTGGTCAGCTTTCAACGATGCCGACTATGGCAAAATTCTCTCTACCGACCGCTCCTGGACCGTGGATGAAGCCACTATGGCTAAGACAGACAACGCATTCTTCATGCACTGCCTGCCTGTGCGCCGCAACATGATTGTTACCGATGAGGTGATTGAATCGCCCCGGAGCCTCGTTATACCGGAAGCGGCAAACAGAGAGATTTCAGCCCAGACAGTTCTAAAAAGAATGCTTGAAACAAACAAATGATAACAGTAGTAAAAATCGGAGGCAATGTGGCGGATAATCCCGAAGCACTCAGCCGCTTCGTGAATGACTTCGCTACGCTGGAGGGTCCGAAGATACTTGTGCACGGGGGTGGCAAGGAAGCCACCCGACTGAGCGCGCGCCTTGACATACCTACCACAATGATAGAAGGTAGGCGAGTGACAACCCGCGAGACTCTGGATGTGGTGACAAT
>JAIDQW010000019.1 GCA_029062075.1 Paramuribaculum sp. | reverse complement strand
ATCATCAGGAGAAGCTCCATCAGATTATCGGAATTCGGAAATGTTGACTGCACGAGATAAACTTCGCAGCCACGTATTGGTTCTTCAAACGATACCTCGAATTCTCCGTCTGCGAAATGCTGAATATTCATTTCACCGAGCTGCATTCCGAGGTTTTTGCAAATTTCTTCTCCCATGTAGCGGGATTTTGTGCCGGCAAAAATCTTGATGGGATGGTTCACTGAGTTCATAAAACTACTATTTCGTGTTATTGTTCTGCAAATTTAATCTAAAAAATCCGTGGGTGAAGTTAAGATGCTGTATTTTTTTCTTCATCCGGGATAATATTTTTATGTTTTACCTTCCATATCACAGCTCCCCAAGGCTCTACACATGTTTCAAATGGTTTTGAATCAGCAATATGCTTTACAGCCTTTCTATTTGTGAGCAGTTCTGTCATCTTCGCTTTTCCCTTAGGTATCTGGAGAATGTCAAAAGCATGCTGAGGAAGATTAATTTTCATATCACACGAATCATTGCTGAAGTTTACCGCTATAATGATTGTTTCATCAGCAAGATTCCTCATAAATATATATTGTCTATGCGGATTAACTGTAAGATTTTCGTAATTCACATACATCAAATCAAAAAATCGCCCTCTTGCGATTGCCTTTTCTGAATTACATAGATTGAGTATGCGCGAATATTTATATCTAAGCCATTTCTGTCTTTCAGTGAGGTTTTCTTCAGATGGAGAACCATTGTTAAGCCAATTACGAATTGTTTCTATGCTCCAGTAATCATAGATCGTTGTCCTACCGTCATAACCGCTGTACCCTTCTGATTCAGTAGCCGATTCGCCCAGTTCCTGACCCATATAAATCATCATCGCCCCGGAGCCGATCATTGAACTCACCACAAGTGAAGGTACCACCTTGGCGGCATCACCGGCATAAAAATTTGATCCGAACCGCTGCTCATCATGGTTTTCAAGGAAATTAAGCATGTTAGTGCCGATACCATCAACCGTCTGCCAGCATCCGGTTAGCTGGGCAGCCGAAAAATTGGCTGTCTGAAAACCTCTTAATGTATCATAAAGATTAACTTTGTCATAGAGGTAGTCAAATCCGCCAATATTTATAAAATTCCTATATAACCCCGTTTCATAAAGCTCCGCTATGAAAATGACATGAGGATAATGTTGTTTTACAGCAGCTATAGCCCACTTCCAGAATTCAATAGGTACCATGTGTGCCATATCGCACCTGAACCCGTCAACTCCTTTAGATGCCCAGTACATCAATATATCAAGCATCTTGTGCCATGTGTCCGGTATCGGGCTGAAATGACGGCTGCCATTAAAATAATCTACCCCGTAGTTGAGCTTCACCGTATCAAACCAATCGCATTGGCCGGGAAAAGCTGAGAAGCAGTCATTTCCGGTTGCTTTAGCTGGAAACTCAACATAAGCATCTTTACCTGAGCCCATATCAACAGAAGGAGCAAACAACTGACGAGTGATATAATAGAAATTATTGTCGGGACTGAATCCCATGCCATTGTCGTCTTTTGCACCGAAATCCTCAACTCCTTCTGGTGCCGCATCAGAATGATACTGACGAGCCACATGATTAGGTACAAAATCAATTATCACCTTCATTCCAGCATCATGAGTCCTTGCTACAAGATTTTCAAACTCCTTTACTCTGTCAGGAACACTCTCGGCAATATCCGGGTCAATATCATAATAGTCAGTAATCGCATAGGGAGAACCGGCAAGCCCCTTTACTACATGTGGATTATCTTTTGCTATACCATATTCAGTGTAGTCGCTGCAATGTGCATGCTCAAGAACGCCTGTGTACCAAACATGGGTTATTCCAAGTTCTTTAATAGAATGTAAAACCTCCTTATTGATACTGTTCAATTTCCCTGAACCATTTCTTGATATCGAGCCACCCGGGACACAGTCTGTAATGTAATTTGTAAATAATCTGGGAATTAACTGGTATATAATCGGCTTACTATCCATACTAAATTTAGTCTTATTTATTACTATCTTTTTTATTTTCAGAATTAGCGGGACGCTTGAATCCATTGGCGATCAAAAACTCCATTGTGTCTTTATACCCGCTCTCAAACACCTTTTCTATTTCTTTCAGATTAAACACCTTATATCTGGCTATCTCCTCATTTCTGATCACAATATCACAGATCTCCATATCATGAATCACATTTGTCTTAGCCATCAGCTCATAAGATCGCATGGCAATATACACTATACCGTTACAGACAACGGTTTTAGACAAAGCAGAACAGTA
>JAIDQW010000189.1 GCA_029062075.1 Paramuribaculum sp. | reverse complement strand
CGTATATACTGCGCGTTTGCAAGCCAGAAGTCGCTGGACTGATAGTTGTTATTGGAGTTGTTTGCAGTATTACTCATCAGACGGGGGAAGAGTGCGTCGGTGTTGTCGGGACGCCAGTAATTGGTCTGATAGTCAAAGACAACGGGGAGCTGTCCGGTCTGACCGGTCTGCATTCCGGCGGCAGCAGGGAGGTAAATGTTGAATTTGGTAGAACCCTGCAGGAGAGCAGAAAGGTAGAATCCTTTATATCCGAAGTGCATGTTGATACCGAACTGACCGTGAGGTGTGCTCTGTGAACCGCGTAAACGATAGTCGGCAGAAGTGATCTGACCGTCACCGTTTGTATCCTCATATCTGATATCACCGGGGCGCATATATCCGGAGTTGAATGCATTTACATATCCGACGCTGTTGTAAATTTCTTCGGCAGATGTATAGTAACCAAGGTTATGCAACATATTTCCGTAGTAGTCCTGTTTGCGTCCCTGCTGGCGGGTGTAAGGATTCATTTTCTGAGCTTCAGCTTCGTCAGCGATGCATGCCCAGAGTGAATTGTACATGGTGAAGTTAGCAGTAATATCATAGGTGAAGTCTCCTGCGATGTCATGCCATCCGAGCTGGAATTCCCAACCTGCACGGCGGTATTCGCTGTTAGATTTCACTTTTGGCATTGCGATACCGATAATATTGTTGAGATAGCTTTCGCCGGTGGGTGCAACGAGATATCCTTTGGTCGAGTAGTAGAAATAGTCGATAGAACCGTTGAGGCGACTTCCGAGGAAACCGAAGTCAAGACCTATGTCGGTCTGACGTGTGGTGTACCAAGTCAGGTCGGGAGAAGGCAGCGCACCTTCGCTGAATGTGGGATAGAACTTACCGTTGACTACATATCCCTTGTTGTTGAGAGTGTATGAAGAGAGGTAAGCGAAACGTCCGGCAGAGGTGTCGAGACCGGTTTCACCGTAAGAAGCACGGAGCTTGAGGTTGTTGATGATGTTGCGCTCAACAAGGCTCTGCATGAATTGCTCCTGAGTGATACGCCAGCCGGCTGAACCGCTGAAGAAAGCGCCCCAACGTTTGCCGGGAGCGAAACGGTCAGAACCGTCATAACGGATACTACCTTCAACGAGATAGCGGTTATCATAGTTATATTTAGCCTGTCCGATCCATGCAGCGCGTCCGAGTTCTGCCTCGCTGCCTCCGTTAGACTGGTTAGCTTCCGGACCTACACCAAGCTGAGGGATGTTGAACTGATAGTCAATGCGTTTTTCCCATCCGCTTTCACCCCATTCGTAGTAGTCTTCATAACCTGCGAGTGCAGAAACAGAGTGCTTGCCGAATGTGTGGTTATACTCAACAAAAATCTGGTTTGTAAAAGCGTATCCGGACCAAGCCTGATGAGTGAGCTGAGATTTGTTGTCGTATGATGGCACGTCAGACTCCCAGTCATATTTGCCGGCATCTTTCTGCCAGTTTTTGAGAGTATTTGAGTAATATCTGTAGTTTCCTGAGTAACGGAGCTTAAGTCCGTCAACCCAAAGGCAATCCCAGATAAGGTCTCCTTTGCCGTTGATGACAGCATATTTCTGACGGTAGTAACCGGCATCTTTAGCAGTTTCAGCCACAGGGCTGTCGGTAGTGTTATAGGGAAGACCCAGACTGTTGAAAGCAGGGATGAGCGGGCTCTTGTTGTTGATGTGAGAGAATACTCCGTAGTAGCTGTTTGCTGTAGAAGTAGAGGGAGTTGATTCTTTCTGATAGTATCCGTCGATAGCAGCATTGACGTGCAATCCTATTTCTTTAAGATATACATTATCTGAAATACGGAAATTAGTACGCTTCATCCAGTTGTTGTCGTTGCGGAAGAGTGACTGCTGGTCGGTATGTGCGAGTGACACAAAGAACTTGTTGAGTTCGTTACCGCCTGAAATACGGGCAGCATGTTTTGTCTGGGGCGCCCAGTTGCGAAGCACAGCCTTACGCCAGTTGGTGTTGCTGTATGTAAGAGGGTCAGATCCGTCTTTCATCTTCTGAATAGCTGTTTCATCAAAAAATGGAGTGAGCCCCTCGCTTTCGCGAGCTTTATTAATCCATTCGGCGCGATCCCACACATTCATCTGCTCAGGCCAGATGTTTGGCTGAGACCAAGAAGCGTTGAAATCATATTCAACGGTAGCTTTACCAATATTGCCGTTGAATGTTGTAACCTGAATGATACCGTTAGAAGCTCGTGAACCATAGATAGCGGTTGCAGAAGCGTCCTTAAGAATAGAGATGTCCTTGATGTCGTCGGGTGCGAGGTTAGCAAAGTCATCTTCTGTGCGGATAATACCGTCGATAACGTAAAGAGGAGTACCTCCACCACGGATGCTGACTGAAGGACGGTTGTTGATACCACCACCGCTTGCTTTGATAATCACACCGGGTGAACGTCCTGCCATACCCTGAATTATGTTTGTTACAGGGAGGTTTACTATCTGACTTGCGTTGACAGTAGAAACAGAAGAAATGAGGTCACGCTTAGTGGTAGTAGAATAGCCAACAACCACAACCTCATCAAGGTCAGAGAGTGACTCTTTGAGAACAACTTCAACATAATTAGCCACTTCCACCTCCTGAGTTTCCATACCTACGAATGAAATCATAAGGTGCTTGCACTTTTCCGGCACATCCAATGTGAATTTACCGTCAAGATTAGTTGTAGTGCCGATTTTCAGGTCATCTTTGCACCGTACTGACGCTCCGATAATCGGCTCACCTGTTTCAGCCTCAGTAACAATGCCGTTGACAACTCGTGCCTGTGCAATGCCGACTATCAGCGAAACAAGGGTCAAGAAAAGGGTTAGCCTTCGTCTCATGATAATTAATTTTGATTAATATTAGTT
>JAIDQW010000188.1 GCA_029062075.1 Paramuribaculum sp. | reverse complement strand
CAGGAAACTTATAGTAATTTGATAAATGTGCTTGAAAAAGGATATGCCTATATGCAAGCACGTTTGGCTGGAGCTGCATTTGAAAAAAATCCGAGTGAGGCGATAAATGATATAATCAACATGGTAAATGATTCATCACTGAATGCGGTTCAACGCCATTCCGGAATTTTGATTGCCGCATTGGATACCGCTTCTTTGGATAAAGAAAATGCTAAACGGTTTGAGAAAATAAGAGCAAAATACAAGGAGCTTGAAGAATCACTTCTACCTGACTCTATGGCATCGGTTTCTCGTTTGCAATAACGTAGTCTTTAACTTTTTGAAAAAGGTCGGTAGCGAAAACAAACTCGTTCAATGCTTCATTTGAGGTTTTGTAAATTTCGTTCATGTCTCCGACCCATTCATGTTGACCATTCTTAATAAATGTAATATTTTCTCCTATACCCAGAACTGAGTTCATATCATGAGTATTTATCACTGTTGTGATATTATATTCATGTGTTATGTCACTGAGCAATTCGTCAATAAGTATAGAAGTTCTGGGGTCAAGTCCTGAATTTGGCTCATCACAGAATAGATATTTGGGATTTAACGCTATAGCTCGTGCAATAGCAACCCTTTTTTGCATACCACCGGATATTTCAGACGGATATTTATTGTCAGCGCCCTTCAGGTTAACTCTTTCCAGACAGAATTGAGCCCTATCTTTTATTTCCCCTTGCGTCATTGTCGTAAACATAGTTAGGGGAAACATAACGTTACCAATTACAGTCTCGGAATCAAATAGGGCTGAACCCTGAAATAGCATTCCTATCTCTTTTCTGAGATTCTTTATTTGTTCAGCATCCATTTTAAGCAGATCTCTGCCGTCAAAAAGTATTTCTCCCTCCTCCGGCTTGACAAGCCCTACAACAGATTTCATCAAAACTGTTTTTCCACTGCCGCTTTGCCCAATAATAAGATTAGTTTTACCGGTTTCAAACACCGCACTGACATTATGTAGAATCGTTTTTCCATCAAACGATTTAGTGACATTCTTTACCTCAATCATTGGAGTAACAGTTTAGTTAGAACCACATCAAGCAAAAGTATAAGAATACTGCTGTTGACAACAGCATTTGTACTGGCTTTCCCCACTTCTAAAGCTCCTCCTCGAACATAGTATCCGAAATAAGAGCTTACTGAAGCTATAATGAAGGCGAAAAACACAGATTTAATAATCCCATACCAAACATACCACTCCTGAAACATTGCCTGCAGTCCATACACATAGCGGGAAACTGTTATCAAATCGGTGAAAACTGCAACAGCAAAACCACCGAAAAGTGACGTAGCGATACAAAAAGCTACAAGAACCGGCATAAAAAGTACAAATCCAATTATCTTAGGCAGGACGAGATAGTTGCTTGAGTTAATACCCATAATTTCAAGAGCATCAATCTGCTCTGTTACTCTCATTGTCCCTATTTCAGATGCTATATTGGACCCGACTTTTCCAGCAAGTATCAGGCAGAGAATGGAATTAGAAAATTCAAGCAATACAATATCACGTGTAGCCAGACCGACTGAATAAGAGGGGATAAGGGGGGAGGCTATGTTCAGTTGCATCTGAATAGCAATGACAGCTCCAATGAAAATTGAAATCACCATTACTAGTGGAATGGAATCTACTCCCAACTTGTTTATTTCAAATATGGTGCGACTGAAAAACACTTTCCCTTTGTCTGGAACAGTAAATATTCTTCGCAGAAACAAGCAATAATTTCCAAAAGCAGTGAGCGATTTAGTTATTAACATGGCCTTCAGTTCATATTAGCGTCTGCAAAGGTACTCATAATTTTTTAGGCGACATCTTTCAGTGGTAATTATGAGCATTTTTTTAGATTTTTAGTTGAGTATTAGCATTGTCAATCGCTTATTATTAAACAATATTACAGAAATTACTGTTCTAAATTATACAAATACACTTTTAATACACAAAGGATAACTATATTTCAACTATGAACACTATTCTATTCCAACAGAAACTGGTGGACTTGCAAAGCAATATGCTCAATTTCGCCTTAATGTTGACAAACAATAAGGATGACGCTTATGACTTGCTTCAGGACACAACCCTAAAAGCACTTGATAATGAAGAAAAATACACTCCGGAAACTAATTTCAAAGGATGGGTATTTACAATTATGCGTAACATCTTCATTAACAAGTATCGTAGGATGGTAAGAAGCGCAACTATTGTTGATAACTCAGAGGATTTGTACATGTTGAATAATGTATCTTTCAGTGATAACCGAACCTCACCGGAAGACTCCTATGCAGAGCATGAAATTGTAGAAGCTATAAACTCTTTCTCCGATGAGTATAAGATTCCATTCTCACTACATCTCGCAGGCTATCATTATGCGGAGATAGCTAAGAAGATGGGTTTACCGCTTGGAACGGTTAAGAGTCGCATCTATTATGCTCGACAATATTTGCAGGTGCGATTGAAAGACTATGATCCCAGATAAAATATTTACGAATGCGCGGTTTTCACATAAAGCTGCGCATTTTCATATTTACATATTTTCACAATAGTTCCGTTTTCGATAAATCCGGAAAGACTAACGGAGTCATAGGTTTCTCCCTCAACTTCAATTTTACCCGCCGGACGAAGATCGGTAAGAGCAACTGCTTCCTTTCCAATTAGTTCTGTTGGAGCTGTATCTACACCAATGTAACCGGCCTTCACATCCTGACAGTGTGTTAGCTCCGATTTGATACCAATACTTTTCGGCGCATATTTTGACGAGAGAAAAATAATTATTGCCCCTGCCCCGGCAATTCCACAGACAAAAGTGAGAAAGGCATTTGAAACCGCCTTGAGGTCAATTCTACCCGGAATGAAACTGAAATTTTCTACAAGTCCGATTATTATACTTGCTGCAATACACGCGATTCCGGCAATGCCTGCTACTCCAAATCCGGGAATAACGAATATTTCAAGTAAAAGTAACAGTAAACCCACAATGAAAAGAAGGATAATCCAGCTGCTTGCTATCCCTGTGAGATAAAGCGGTAAAAAGTATAGTACGGCAGCCATAATAGCTACTACTGATGGGAAACCCATTCCCGGAGTCTGTAGTTCAAAATAAATGCCTCCGACAATGAGCATAATTAAAATACCCTGAACTGCAGGATTTGTCAAGAATCCTAATAACGAGTCAACCCAGGAGGCACTGAATTCTTTGCAACGATACTCGTCAATGCCTAAATCTGAAAGTACATCATCTACATTGTCAGCAATTCCGTTGGCGTATCCCCATTTCTTAGCTTCACCTGCTGTAAATGTTAATACTCTTGTTGAATCAATAAGTCCGTTAATTTTAACGCGTGAGTCAACCATGGCTTCGGCAATCTGTGGGTCTCTAATCCATTTGCCTGTAGAATCCTTTCCATGGCTCTCTGCCGTGGCTCTCATCATAGCTCTCATGTAACTCTGATACTTGTCTGGAGCAGCAGACCCATCGCTACCGTTAACAACAGTTACCGCTCCCATAGTAGCGTCCTTTCGCATATAAACAGTATCGCAGGCAAGCGATATGAGTGCTCCGGCAGATGCGGCATTATTATCAACAAATGCGATTACAGGCTTAGGAAAATGCAAGAGAGCGGTGCGTATGGAGTCAGCATGAAGTACAGATCCGCCATAGGTATTCATGTGGATCAGCAAGATATCAGCATCCATTCTTTTCGCTTCGGCGAGTGCGCTTCTTGTATGCTGCCAGGTAGTAGAACCGATTTCATCTTTCAGAGGGAGAATGTACACAAGTTTATTATCTGCGTAGGATAAACTTGAAAACTGAATGATGATGGATATTATAAGAAGGAGTATTCTAGTCATTGTTTTTTGATTTTTTTATTGCGAATGCCTTGTTTTATCCAGTTCGGCACAATTATTATGCCAATAATAAGATAAAGGTAATAGCTTATCAGACGCCATAAAACGGCTATTATCAGAGCTACTGAAAGGCTCCCAAGCATATCTCCGTAATACGTTGTGAACAGCCATTCGCTCACACCACTGCCCCCGGGAGTGGGACTAACGGTAAGCAAAGTCCATACTACAAATTGACGGCAGAATATTAGAATCTGATCTCCAAACGGTAAAAAGGCCAAGAATATAGCATTGACAACCAGAAAGCGACTCGTCCATGATAATAGTGTGGCAGACGTGGCGTTTAACCACCATTTGATTTTCTTATATTTAAGTTCTCTACCGGTTAGTGCCATATCTTCCGCAATCTTTTCTATATCTTTTTCCCATCTACGTAACCATTTGAAAGAAAAAAGCCTTATTAAAGTTCTGCCTACAAAGTGGGGCTTTATGAAAATGCCAATGAAAAGAATGAGAGTCCAAAGACACACAATCCCCCATACAATCCAGAAAGCACTTTTGAATCCCATGCTAAGATGAAGTTGATCTGTGTTAAATCCGAATAAACGGCTTGCCGGTTCCAAAATGAATATGATAGGGCAGAGTATTACAAAAAATAATTCATCAAGAAAAAGTGTCGTCATAGTCAGAGTTGTCCCTCTCCCGGTGTCAATACCTTCTCTTTTCATAAATACCATGCTGACGGCACTTCCGCCTGCGGTTGTTGGTGTTATAGCTGATACAAATTCGCAGAGAAGAGTTATTTTGAAGCACTGTTTCCAATTCAGAAATCTATCGCTGAGAACATGAAACCGCCATGCGAGACCGGTCTCTCTTCCGAGAGTGAAGATAAGTGCTAAAACAATGCAAGCGATTGTTGAGAAATTCCAGTTAATAGCTCTCCATGTGTCAATATCGAAGTCACGAGCCATCATCCATATAACCACTATAGCGCCTAATAAAACGGGTAGTAGGGTTTTAATCAGAATATGTCCCTTATTCTTCATCAATGTTCAAACTGAAATAATATTCGCAAATATATAAATTATTAAAAGAATGTAATCACGCAGCAGTCCTAAATAGTTAAACAAAAATCTCAACCTGTTGACATATAACAGATTGAGATTCCTTTGAGTTGTCTTACCAGGATTCGAACCTAGACAGGCAGAACCAAAAACTGCAGTGCTACCATTACACCATAAGACAATCCTATTTGTTCAAGGTTAAAACCCTAAAACAATGCAAAATTAGTTGTTTATTTCTTAATAGCCAAATAAAACTTTTTGTTTTATGGACGTAGTTTTTTATTTATTTGGCTATCAGTAGGAAATAATTCTTCTTACCTCTTTGGGCGAGTATGTATTTCCCTGCCAGAAGGTTACTTTCGGAGATTGTTGAATATGGGTCTGTGACTTTTTCTTTGTTTATAGACACACCGCCTTGCTGAGTCATTTTACGCATTTCACCTTTTGACGGGAACACGGGAGCCTTGTCAGTAAGTAAGTCAACAAGTTTGAGCTCACCGCTTTGAATTTCAGCAAGTGAAACTTCATGCTGAGGTACTCCTTCCATTACCTGAAGCAGGGTTTCTTCGTCAAGTTTGTGAAGCGCGTCAGCTGTATTATTAGAGAAAAGAATCTGGGATGCTTCCACAGCAGCTTCATAATCTTCAGCAGAATGAACCATAGTGGTAATCTCTTTGGCAAGGCGTTTCTGTAAAGGGCGTCTTCCCGGATCAGCCTGTTGCTCCTCAACGAGTGCGCGTATTTCATCTTCAGTCAGTTCGGTGAAAATCTTTATGTACTTTTCTGCATCCGCATCCGATACATTAAGCCAGAACTGATAGAATTTATAGGGTGAGGTGTAGCGCGGGTCGAGCCACACATTTCCACTCTCGGTTTTTCCGAATTTACCACCGTCGGCTTTGGTGATGAGAGGGCAGGTGAGGGCGTAGGCTTCTCCGCCGAGAGTGCGGCGAATCAGCTCAGTCCCTGTCGTGATATTACCCCACTGGTCAGAGCCGCCAAGCTGCAGCCTGCAATTCTTGTCACGATACAGAGTGAGGAAATCATATCCCTGCACTAACTGATATGAAAATTCGGTGAATGACATACCCTGCTGACTTTCACCGGAAAGGCGCTTCTTAACAGAGTCTTTTGCCATCATATAATTGACTGTGATATGCTTGCCGACATCTCTTATGAAATCTAAAAAAGAGAAATTTTTCATCCAGTCATAGTTATTCACCATTTCAGCGGCATTAGGTTCCTTGCTGTCGAAATCAAGGAACTTGGCAAGCTGTTTCTTTATAGCCTCCTGATTGTGGCGGAGTGTCTCTTCATCAAGAAGTTTGCGCTCCTGACTTTTCATAGAAGGGTCTCCGATCATACCTGTTGCACCACCAACAAGCGCGATGGGCTTATGTCCGGCTCTCTGAAAATGTTTGAGCATCATCACACCGACAAGATGCCCTATATGAAGACTGTCTGCGGTTGGATCAATGCCTAAATATGCAGTAGTCATTTCCTTATCAAGTTGTTCCTTAGTGCCTGGCATCATCTGATGAATCATGCCCCTCCAGGTCAGTTCGTCTATGAAATTCATATATGATTTGCGTTATTGTTTAGCTTTCAGATTGCAAAGATACGAGATTTTCCGGCTTAATATT
>JAIDQW010000187.1 GCA_029062075.1 Paramuribaculum sp. | reverse complement strand
ATTTTGTCGGTTTCCTCTCGTGTGGTTTCCAGCTCCTTGCGGGCGGTGTTGAGTTTTGACAGCTCAATGTTTCGTGCTCTGCACACATTGTCAAGCTCACTCTTGCGCTCAGCCAGGAGTGCTTCGGTGGCTTTAATATCCTTGAACTTGCGCTTGCGCCACCGGTCGAACTGCTGCATATATCTCACATTGCGGTATGCCTCGGAGAATGAGCCGGATGAGAATATAAAGGCGAGCTGCCCCATTGAGCCGGTAGTTCCCTGAAGTTTGCGCAGCGATTGGATATAGCTGGTGCGCAGTGCTTCTATATGCTTGTTAAGTGAGCCGATAGAGTCGTTGATATCGGTAATATGGCGGTTTATTGAATCAACACCTGTCTGAATTTTTGAAATCTCAACCCCTTTGGCATCAATCTCACCATTGAGGCTGTTGAGGCGTGAAAGCTGTTTTTTAGTCTCGCGGGTGTTGACATTTATTTTCTGAGTGGTCTCCCTTATCTGTTTCTTGGTAGCCTGCTGCTCCTTTCGCACGCTGGCTGCACTGCGTTTCGACTTGGCTGTCTGAGCGTCAGCTTCGATTGAAAGGGTGATGACAGTTATTATAGCAAAAATATATTTCCACATAAAATCCTGTTTTTAAGAGCCGCCTAACAATTTGGCAATGTTGCCGGTATCTATTCTTGTATATCTATCGGAAAGTTTGATTACTCTTGGCTCCACATCTGTGTTCCATTTCGCTTTGCTCCACTGCCACTCTATTGTCGCGCTGATGTTTTTATCAGATTTTTCAGAGTCAGCGGTAATAACAGTACTCTCAGCCATTGTTCCGTAAGGGGTTGAAACTGTTGCGGGATAAGTGAGCCTTACATTGGTTGTGCCGCGGTTGGAGAATGATATATCGCTCAGCATATCACCGTTAAGGGTCACAGTGCATTTGGCTCCTGGAGGTAAGATACTCTCCGGAATATCAATCGGGTGTCCTGTAAGGATATCCTGCACGGATGAAGCGTTAAAGGGGAGTCCGGCAAGTGCATCAGAAATATTTTTGCCCAGAAATTGACGATGCATTTTGTCAACAATAAGAACACTGTCGTTTGTAGCCTGAGCCACAAAAAACTCCATACCGATCACTTTTGCGGAGATGGTGATGCTCGTGTCTCGAATCATGGTCACAGTAGCGCCAACCGACATGTTGGCGGGTGAAGTCAGCCGAATTGTTACCGGCACTCTGACTCTTGTCCACCCGGTAGATGTGACTTCGGTTCCGGCTTTTACCGTCTGTCTGCCGCTTTTGCAGGAACCAAGGCATAAGGCGGTCAACAGTATAATAAATAGAGGGAAGATCTTTTTAAGTGTCATTTGCTGAAAAATGTCTTATACTTCACTTTCTTTGCAATCAACTCATTGTAAGGCTCAAGTGCCAGAGCCTTGCGCCACTCCGCCACAGCCCGGTCATAGTCCTGATTCATAAAGGCAATGTCGCCCGCATGGTCGTGCAGCTCGGCACTCGCCTCTTCTGTTTTTTCCATAGCCTCCTCTATAACCTCCATAGCTCTCTTGTACTCTTTTTTCTTAAAGAGCACCCAGGCGTATGTGTCAAGGGAGGTTCCTTCATCGGGACGCTCGGCAATAACCCTGAGAATCATCTCTTCAGCCTTGTCAAGGTCGCGGTCGGTGCAAGCCAGATAGTAAGCGCAGTTGTTGAGCGCGGTAAGGTTGCCGGGGTTGAGTTCTATGGCTTTGTCGTAGTAAGTGAACGCGCTGTCCGTTAGCTCCCGTGCATAGAAATTGTCACCCAGTGCGGTGTTAAGTTCCGACAACATATCAGCGTCGTTAGGGTCTGCAAACGAAATTGCTTTGTTGAGGTCATCAACAGCTTCGAGATAGTCGCCAGTCTGATTAAGTGCGGTAGCGCTCAGCAGGTAGCTCGTGGGGTTGTTCGGGAAAAAGTGCTGACCTCTGCGTGCACTCCTGATTGCTCCCTTGAAATCACTCAGACGAAGATAAAGTGTTGTCAGGGCGAGCCACTGGTTCTCATCGTTAGGGTCAAGGTCGAGTGAAAACTCCGCCTGCTCCGCTGCCTGTGCATAATCCTCAATGGCGATGAGATAGTCGCGGTAAAGGTTCCTGACAGTAACATCATGGGGATGCATTTCCAATAGTCGTGTAAACATACGGTTGATGCGCGGTCGCTGCACCGAGTCATTATAAAGTGCTGATGTATAGTCTCTCAGAATCTCCACCTTTGGCTCGATGTCAAGGTTCTCCTGCTCAAGGGCGCGGAAAATCTCGCGGTCGTATGCTATGCTATCCCCCTTCTGCTTGTAGAACATAGCGCGTGAATAGTAGGCAAGACCGTTAGAAGGATCCAGCTCCACGGCGTTGTTATAGAAATTGATTGCAGAATCGGGCTGTCCGAGCTGATTGAACACATCTCCGGCAAAAATATTGTACTCAGGGTTCAACGGACTGGAGGCGAGTAGCTCTCTCGCTTCATTCAGCATAGCCGCAGTGTCATTCTGCATATATTGGAGCTGAATCTTGCGCGAGGCTATCTGAATATTTGTTCCCTGCGCTGATTCAAGGGTGTCATATAGGCTCAGAGCCTTGTCTATGTTACCCTTCTCGCCGCTTGCCGCAAGCACTTCGGCATAGCGCACGGCAAGTTCGGGACGTTGAGGCTGCTTGTTGTACAACCGACCCCAGGTGTTAATGGCATTAGTCTTTTCGCCAATCTGTGAGGAGATTGCTGCATATAGCAGACTGCTGTAAAAATCGTCCGGCTCCTCTGCTACATATCTGCCCATAAGCTCGTAACCCTGTGCAAGAGTTGCACTGTCACCGCGCGACAGCATCATCAGGTTGTATCCGTGCTCGAAACCGAGATATGAGTCTTCGGGATTCAGTTCAAACGCTCTCTTTGTCAGCTCGTAGTATGAATCTCGCGCATCGGTGTTCTTGGCTCTAAGGGCTTCGAGGAAGATATAGTCCGATTTCGCCGGCTCGCTTTTGGGTGCCGTTGATTTCTGAGCACCGCAACCGGCGGCAGTCAGGGCAATGGCTATGGCAATGAGTATTTGAAACGGTTTAACCATCAGTATGTCAGCTCTTAGTTTGTACCGGTGTGTCCGAATGCACCGTCACCTCGCTCTGTCGAGTCGAGCTCTTTGGCAGGTTCCCATTCCACGCGGCTATAGCGGGTTATGACCATCTGGCAGATACGCTCGCCGTTTGTGATGGTGAAAGGCTCGTTAGAGAGATTGATAACTATGGCACCGATTTCACCGCGGTAGTCGGAATCGACGGTGCCGGGCGTGTTGACAAGGGAAATGCCCTTCTTAAGTGCCAGCCCGCTGCGCGGTCTCATCTGGCATTCGTAGCCAACCGGAAGCTGAATGCGCAGCCCGGTAGGTATAAGAGCTCTTTCCAGAGGACCCAGAGTCACCGGCTCATCGAGACACGCCCTCACGTCCATTCCTGCGGCATGGGGAGTTTCATACACGGGGAGTTCGTTGCCCGAACGGTTGATAATTTTTACCTTTACAGTATCCATATTCGGTGATATTTACTATTGAAACCACAAAATTAGGCAAAAATATCTCAACTCTCCCCATTTTATCTTATCCACCTCTACTAAAAATACCTAATGACAGCCTATAATTTGAAATATTGCAGCCTATTTCAAAGAGTCATTAAGGTAATCATAGAGAGCGGGGGAGTGCAATGGCGGTACACCGTCTGCTCTGATATTGCCGGAGCGATCTATGAAGTAGCAGCTTGGAAATCCCTGCAGGTTCAGTCTGCTCATAATCGCGTCTGCTACCTCATCGTCATTTACAAAGATATGAACGGCATTATTGACGGCAGGTACCAATTCCGCCCATTGCTTTTGATCAGATTTCAGCCACAGAGCAGCGAATACCACATCTGTATCCTTGAAGTGTTCTCTGATATCTTCGCTCTGGGAGAGGGATGCCCGGCAGGGGCCGCACCATGTTGCGCTCACATCAAGATAGATAGGTCTGCCTGAAAATTCTTTTTTCAGCCATTCAACCGGCTCGACATTTTCAATTGAGCTGACGGCACCATCACGATACACCAAAATATCTGATTGCTTCACACCGGAAAGGTCTATGGCGCTCACCGAGCCGCCAAACACCCTGTCAAAATATGCTGTATTGGCAAAATCCTCACGGTGTGGCACAGTGTCATCTGCAAGCGCGACAAACATCAGATCACGGATTCTGCCCTTAGGAGCACTTTTGACTATGTCCGGAAAATTCAGGCACAATGCTCCTATATGATATGGAAAAATCATCAGACGGGCATTGTTTTCATTATATATGTCGAAAATGCTGTCGGTAAAGAATGCAAATTGCTCATCTTTGTTAGTGCCGGAATAATCAATCGCAAGGTTGGCGATTGTGAAGATATTGTCCGTTCTCAGCATTTCGGCAGCCTCGTCAGAGAGATGATTGGTAGTGACATATTCATCTATGGTCTTTTGAGTATTATTTACCGTTGCCTTGAATTCAGGCATATAGACGCTTAAGGGAGTGTTCGGAGAGGGGAGACTCAGGTTATAATATATATGTGAGATTGCTTTACGGGCGCGGGAATATTCTTCATTGAGCGACGCATGGTCTCCGCTGAGTTGATAAACAACGGGAGACACTGATGCATCTATTTCAATGTGAATGGAATCGCCCGGTTCAGCATAGGCGTCAACAAACTCTCTGTTGTAAACCATACTGAACGTATGTGCTGAGGAATATGGGATTTTGGTATTGAATGTCCCGGCGGAATCAACTTCAACAAGTGCCCGGACCGACTTATGGCTGAAATCACACTCATTAATAATAAGACTCTTCCTACCGTTATCCGCAATACCTGAAATATGCCCGCTCACAGTTATAGAATCAGTTGGAACTGCTGCAACAGTGCCACACGTAATCAAACCTAAAATGCATACTGAGATTCTCATGATAAAACAGTTTAATCGCTTGATGTAAGATATTTTTCAAGAGTCGATAACAGGTTGTCTTCCCATAGACCGCGCTCCAGTACCGTGCCGTCCGGACCGAACAGAATCACAGTCGGTACTGCGGTGACATTGTACAGGTTCACCGGCTCATCGCCTCCGTTAACCCATATTTCCCACGGGAGTTCCATCTTCTGCGCAGCTTCAAGCGATTTTTCCGGTTCATCCCAGACAGTTATGCCGAGTATCTTCAGATTTTGATTCTTATACTTTTCATACGCTTTTTTCATAGTGGGCATCGCGGCTCTGCACGGTCCGCACCAGCTTGCCCAGAAGTCGAGCAGCACATAGTCGCCGTGACCCACAACATCGCTGAGTTTATGCTCCACTCCATCGTATGTCACCTTGAAATCCTTGAACTTGTTGCCCGGTTTAACAGCCTCCTGGTTTCTCCTGCGGGTAAGGATATTCTGTATCCTCTTATAATTTCCAAGAGCAGGATATTTTTCAAGCGTTGATTCTATTTCAGCTAAAGACAGATTTCCATGCCCCATGTTGAAATAATAGGCGCCCAAGATATCGTTGCCATGAGCATTGATTTCTTGAAATATGACAGATGAAATATTCTTGAGAATAGCGTTACGCTCTTCATCTCCTGTAGCCGTCTGATATTCTTTGCCAATCTCCCGTATTTTATTATTAAAGGCTGATACACTGTCATTGTATCCACCTGTGGATTCCCATGTGCGTCTTACTCCGTGTTCTACGTCTTCAACCTTTACATTGTGCAGTATATCAGCGTCTGAAAGAATGAAGATTCCGGCACCGAAGCCACCAGCCTCTAATGAAACTATGCCTTCAGGATATTTGTTGCTTGGAAAGATCACAGCCTCATTTTCAATAGGTAGGGAGTCTATGAGTTCATTAGTGTCGTAATTTATCAGCCGCACGTATGCTCCGTCTTTTTCACGCGGCAGAATCAGTTTGGTGGTATGCTGCGCATAAGCGCAACAAGAGGGAATAAGCGCAACAGACGCAAGTATTGTCTTTAGTGCAGTGTTCATGTTAATTGGAAAATAAAAAAGGAAACACTTGACCCATTTTAGGTCAAAGTGCTTCCTTGTGTTAAAAATCAATTGAATAGGCTCCAGCTCACGGTGAGGCCAGCCATTACGATAGCAACCATTGACATGAGCTTGATGAGAATGTTGAGGCTCGGACCGGAGGTGTCCTTGAACGGGTCACCCACAGTGTCGCCTACAACGGTTGCTTTATGAACATCGCTGCCTTTGCCGCCGAAGTTACCCTCTTCGATATATTTCTTGGCGTTGTCCCATGCACCGCCGGCGTTAGCCATGAAGATCGCGAGCACGAAGCCTGCGCTGAGTCCGCCGGTGAGCAGACCGATAACGCCCGGCACACC
The DNA here is from genome assembly GCA_029062075.1 of Paramuribaculum sp. Lineage (GTDB taxonomy): Bacteria > Bacteroidota > Bacteroidia > Bacteroidales > Muribaculaceae > Paramuribaculum. The sequence continues at coordinate 184 of JAIDQW010000187.1, read as the reverse complement.
GAAGATAAGACCGGTGAGGATTGGAACGATGATTGCAAGTAGTGAGGGGAAAACCATTTCGCGCTGGGCACCCTTGGTGGAAATCTGCACGCAGCGAGCGTAGTCAGGTTCAGCCTCGCCGGTGAGAATACCTTTGATTGTACGGAACTGACGGCGGACTTCCTCAACCATGTGAGATGCCGCT
>JAIDQW010000186.1 GCA_029062075.1 Paramuribaculum sp. | reverse complement strand
CCTTATCGGGTGGTAGAGGTTCTGAGAGTCCGGATGATAAAGACCTCATAAGTCCATGAGGGTTCGACTCCCTCCGCTTGCACTATCTGATTGTTTTTTCATGGTTAAAAGTTTATTAACCTGCCCGTCTGTGAAGATCGGCAGGATTCAAGGGTGCGAAAATCCGCAGGCGGCTGCGGGACATTTTCTGATAGCATTGATTTTAGGTTAAGGAGGTTCGAATCCTCGCGCACCCACCAAACAGCATTTTATTCATTTAAGCATTTAACACTATGAGTTTAATTAAAAAATCTACCGAGCTGACAATTCCGTCAACCGTCAAAATGATGATATACGGACAAGCCGGTATGGGTAAATCCACCCTCGCACTCAGTGCCCCGTCTCCCCTCCTTCTCGACTTTGACAATGGCGTTAAGCGCATCAATCTCGCACACCTTGACGGGGTTGACACAGTACAGGTGAGCAGCTGGCAAGACGTGAAAGAAGTTCTTAACGAAAATCTATCAGCCTACAAGACTATTGTCGTGGACACTATCGGCAAGATGATGGATTTCATTATCTCCCATAAGTGCGGCACACGCCAACCCACAATCAAAGACTGGTCCGGCATAAACGCGGAGTTCACTTGGTTTACCCGCGCAATTTCCGACCTCAATAAAAATGTGGTGTTTGTCGCTCACCGCGATACCCGCAAAGAAGGTGACGACAATGTGTTTATCCCCTCGCTCAGAGAAAAGAACTACAACTCAATAGTTACCGAGCTTGACCTGCTGGGATACCTTGAAATGAAGTCAGATCGTGGTGTGGTTAAGCGCACAATAACATTTGACCCCACCAACCGTAACGATGGTAAAAACACCTGCAATCTCCCCTCCGTCATGGAAGTACCGACTATCATAGACCATAAAGGCAATGCTACCGCCCCAAACAACTTTATCTATGCCGATATAATCAAACCATACATGGCGATGCTCTCAGCTAAAGAGGAGGAGCGCAAACGATATGACGAAGTCGCATCCCTTATCCGCAAAGAAGTTGACGCTATCTGCAATGCCGAGACAGCAAATGCCGCTATTGAAAAGATGAAATCGGTTGAACACGTAGGCAGCAGTAGCAACCTCGCCAAGAGCCTGATTTCAGCCAAAGCGAAAGAACTGGGGCTCGTATTTGATAAAGAGAGTAAAACATATTCAGATGCAGACACAGCAGCCTAAGTATAGATTCTACGCTACTCTTCTGGACTGCTATCAGAACTACATCGATAGTGACATCATTTGGGAAAAGTATTGGGGGTTCTCTGAGAATCCCCCACATACTCCCGAAGAGTTCCGGCAGCAACAGTTCCAGCAACTTATTGACCGGATAAACCGTGTGCCGTTTGACAGTGAGGCTGCCGATAAAGGCACAGCGTTCAATGAGGTGATAGACTGCATGGTGGAACATCGTAAAAGTGACAAGGTGTTAATGGAGCGCATTGTTGAACCGGAGGTGATAACTCATGTCATGGGTGAAGTTGACAATTGCGACCCAGACGAGCGATGGGCTGATGTGGAATACATTGACAATCCCTATGCCGGAAAGGTTACTGGTGTCAGAGCATACTATAACAATCGTGTATTTGAGTTCGACATCAAACTATGCCGCGAATTTGCAGCCTATTTCAAAGGAGCATTGACTCAGCAGTTTGTCAGCGCAATACTTCCAACCGACTTAGGATCTGTTGAGGTGTACGGGTATATAGATGAGCTTATGCCATTAAGTACCCATGACATCAAAACAACCGGCAAATATGAGGTTGGCAAATTCAAAAGAAACTCACAGCATCTGGTCTATCCTTATTGCCTTTACTCCGATGGCTCAGATGTACGTCTGTTCGAGTACAATGTGGCTGAGATTGACAAGTATGGACGCTGGCATACATTCACCGAAACATACGCTTTCTCCCCGGAGCGCGACATTCCGATACTCAAAGAGAGGTGTGAGGGACTGATTCAGTTCCTTGAAGAAAACAAACACCTCATTACAGATAAGAAAATCTTTAACCAAACAGAATAATATAACCCACTATGGCTAAACTTACAGGCAAAGTCCTCTACATCTACCCCACACAGCAGCTCACCGCAAAGAGCGGCAACGCTTTCTCTAAGCGAGACTTCGTTCTCGCAGTGCAATCATTTGACCGCGACACCGGCGAACCCACCATTGACACCGAGAACACCCCGCAGCTCTCGCTCACCAACGACCGGTGCACCCAGCTTGACAATATCGCCGTCGGACAGATCGTAACCGTGGATTTCTACCTCCGTGGCAGACGCTACCGCGATGAGAGCAACAAAGAGAAAATAATCACCGACATAAACGTCACCTCGGTGAGAGGCATCAGCACCGTGCCAACCCCTACCCCTCAGACTCAAGCAGCACCGGCACACTCTCCCACACCCTCCCCTTCACCGCAACCACAACCCAACTCTAAGCAAGACGACCTACCTTTCTAACCTATGGCTCTGTACGACCTCTCCAATCCTCTTGACGCTGAAAACTTCAAGCTACGGTGCAACGCCCTCTACAAAAAGGGCTGCATCGTTGAGCTCACAGAGAAAAAGCCCCAGCGCACCACACAACAGAACCGCTACCTGCACGCGGCACTCGGCTACTTCGGTGCACTTACCGGCAACACTCTTGATTACGTCAAGCGGCAATACTTCAAAGCACACTGCAATCCGGAACTGTTCATCGTCACCAAAGATGATCCGCTTCTCAGAACTGTCAGAATACTCCGCTCATCGGCTGAACTAACCACCGAGGAAATGACGCTGGCTATTGAGCGGTTCCGCAACTGGGCGGCGCAGGAGGCTGAGATATACATTCCTTCACCCGAAGAGCACCGCCTCGTTCAGATGATGGAGATTGAAGCAAGCAGAGCCAAACAATACTTATAAGATGCTACTGGACTACGTTAAGAATACCGCTGAAAGAATCATTGCGCAAAAGGAGCAACAGGGCATAAGCCCCGCCTGCTGCCTGCACAGCGAAATAATGAACGAGCTGCGCGATGATATTACGGAATGTTTCCGACAACTGCACTATGACGGTTCGTTCAAAGCATCTGCTACTGTAAATAAAACTCCAATGCTTTTAAGAAAATGAAAGACAAGATTACCGACACAATCCTGCTGATCGCCACACTGACATTTCTGATGGTGATACTACGGCTCGCCAAAATCATAATTATTCCCTGGTGGGCAGTGCTCACACCTGTATGGCTCCCCGGAGCTTCCCTGATAGTGCTTTTAGCCATTCTATACATCCAATACAAGCTATCACACCGCAATGAGAGATATTGAACATCAGCTGCAGGTAGCTTGCGTCCGCTGGTTCAACTGTCAGTACCCTCTGCTGCGAGGCTGTCTCGTTGCCACTCCAAACGGCGGCAGGCGTGACCTTGTCACCGGAGCACGCCTCAAGGCTGAGGGCGCTCTTGCCGGAGTCGCCGACCTCAATTTCTACTACAGAGGGCGCACGCTCTTTATAGAGATGAAAACACCGTCGGGCAGACAGTCACCGGCACAGAAGCAATGGCAGCGGACTATGGAAACTCAAGGATTCCGCTACGTCATCTGCCGGAGCATCGACGATTTCACAAGAGCTATCAACGGCTTTATAGCTGAACAAAATGACATACATCGAACTGATAAACCGATTCTGGAAACTTAACAAAGAGTGGAATTTTAGCAGCACAGAAACAAAGCTCTACTTCCTGCTCCTTGACACCGCTAATTCCATGGAATGGAAGAACCCGGTGCAGATGAGCCATACAACACTCACAAAGTATTTTGAAGAATCGGAAGCCACGGTGAGAAGAGCGAGGAATAAGCTGCGCCTTGCCGCCTTGATAACCTTTGAGGCGGCAAGGAGTAAAGCCGACCGTTCAAAGTATTTCATCATAGGTATAAATGAGGAACGTGACACCCAAAATGAAAAAACGCGACACCCAAACGTTACCAATCGTGACACCCAAACGTCACCAAAAAATGATGCGGTAACAGATTGCTGAAGCTGCCGACGAAAAGCCTATTCTTTATCGCGGGACACGCCGT
>JAIDQW010000185.1 GCA_029062075.1 Paramuribaculum sp. | reverse complement strand
CCAAAGAAATAACTAAGATACTGAAATTTGGCAGTATTTGAGCATTACAACATGGCAGAGACTGAAAAAGTTACATAAAATTTTGGTGAATAAGAAAAAGTGCTTACCTTTGCAGAGTCGATTAAGAGAATCGACTAAATAAATGGTGATTTAGTGTAGTGGCCTAGCACGCCACCCTCTCACGGTGGAGACCCGGGTTCGATTCCCGGATTCACTACTTAACCATTCCGGAGCCGATTTCTTGAAAGTCGGCTCTTGTTTTTTTATCCACTGTTTATATGGTATCTATCCAGAACTTAAGTGTTGAATTCAGTGCTAAAACACTGTTTGATAATATCAACTACGTTATAAACCGAAGAGACAAGATTGCTCTCGTAGGTAAAAACGGAGCAGGTAAATCCACCATGCTAAAAATAATAGCCGGATTACAAAAGCCTACCGGTGGTCAGGTTGCTGCTCCACAGGATATCACAATAGGCTATTTGCCTCAGCAGATGGAATTAAATGATAGCCTGACTGTTGTTCAAGAAGTGAGAAAAGCCTTCGCTCACATTGACGATATGCATGATTCTCTGGATAGGATGAACAACGAGCTTGCCTCACGCACGGATTATGAATCAGCTGAATACCAGGATCTAATCGAGCAGATGACTGCTCTCACGGAAAGAATTGCGATGGAGGAGAGCGAAAACAGAGAGGCTGAAATGGAAAGAACTCTTATTGGACTTGGATTCAATAGAGGGGATTTTAACCGTCCGACTGCTGAATTCAGCGGTGGCTGGCGAATGAGAATAGAACTTGCCAAACTTCTACTCACCCACCCGGACGTACTTCTTCTTGACGAGCCAACAAACCACCTTGACATAGAATCAATTCAATGGTTGGAACAATTCCTAATTAATAAAGCCAATGCAGTTGTTTTAGTGAGCCATGACCGCGCGTTTATAGACAATGTAACAAACCGCACAATCGAAATTTCACTTGGTAAGATATACGACTACTCTGTTAACTACAGCAAGTTTGTTGAGCTTCGTAAGGAGCGTATCGAACAGCAGATGAGAGCATATCAGAACCAACAGAAGCAGATAGCCGAAACCGAGGAATTTATAGAACGATTCCGGTATAAAGCCACTAAAAGCGTTCAGGTTCAGAGCCGCATAAAGCAATTAGCAAAAATTGACCGCATTGAGGTTGATGAAGTAGATACGTCGCATCTCAATCTAAAATTTCCACCTGCTCCCCGCTCCGGAGACTACCCTATCATAACGGACAATCTTGGGAAAAGATACGGCGAACATCAGGTGTTTTCCGGTGCCACTTTCACAATTAAGAGAGGTGAAAAGGTAGCTTTTGTCGGCAAAAACGGAGAAGGTAAATCAACTCTCGTAAAATGTATTATGGGTGAAATTCCCTTTGATGGCACACTGAAAATAGGACATAATGTCAAGATTGGCTATTTCGCCCAGAATCAAGCCCAGCTGCTTGATGGTGAAATAACCGTTTTCGATACAATCGACAGAGTGGCGGTTGGTGATATTCGCACCAAAATAAGAGACATTCTCGGTGCATTCATGTTCGGTGGAGAAGATAGCGAGAAGAAGGTTAAAGTGCTGAGTGGTGGCGAAAAAACACGCCTCGCAATGATTAGGTTGCTCCTTGAACCGGTTAATCTGCTGATACTTGACGAACCGACAAACCATTTGGACATGAAAACCAAAGATATTCTCAAGCAAGCAATAAAGGACTTTAACGGTACAGTCATTGTTGTTAGCCACGACAGGGAATTTCTTGATGGATTAGTTGAAAAAGTGTATGAATTCGGTGGCGGCAAAGTCAGAGAATGCCTTGGAGGTATTTATG
>JAIDQW010000184.1 GCA_029062075.1 Paramuribaculum sp. | reverse complement strand
ATTGCCAAAGGCAAATTCTCTATTGACGGTAAAGAATATACCCTTGCCATTAATAACGGCCCCAATGCTCTCCACGGAGGGCCTACCGGGTTCATGAATAGAATTTGGAACAGTTCCGCAGATGCTGTTGAGGGTAAAGTGACCTTCACCTACACAAGTGTTGACACTGAAGAAGGCTACCCTGGAAACCTTGATGTGACCGCTACTTACACTTGGAGCGAAGACAATACACTCACTCTTAATCTCAAAGCCAAGACTGACGCTCCAACTGTTATCAATCTCACCAATCACGCTTACTGGAATCTTGAGGGACATGATGCCGGAAGCGTGTTTGACCACGAATTGCAACTCGCATGCAGCAAATGGCTCCCTACTGATGACACACTTATTCCAACCGGTGAGATTGCGGAAGTAGCAGGCACACCTATGGATTTCACCTTTCCCAAGAAAATTGGCAAGGATATCAAAAAAGAATTCCCGGCACTTGAATATGGCAAAGGCTACGACAATTGCTGGGTTGCCGACAACTATAAGAAAGGCGAAATGCGTAAAATCGCTGTTCTCACATCAGAGACATCCGGTAGAATTCTCGAAGTGAGCACTACACAGCCCGCTGTTCAGGTTTATACCGGCAACTGGCTTGCTGGATCTCCTGCTAACAAAGCAGGACGCTCATATAATGATTATGACGGTGTGGCTATCGAGTGCCAGAATTTCCCTGATGCTCCAAACAAGGCTAACTTCCCCTCACCCGTTCTGCGTCCGGGAGAAGTTTATGATGAAACAATAGCTTTTTCATTCAAAACAAAATAAAAATTACAATGAAACCAACTTTATTCGTTCTTGCTGCCGGTATGGGTAGCCGTTACGGAGGTCTCAAACAGCTCGACGGTCTCGGACCTCATGGCGAAACAATCATGGACTATTCTATCTATGACGCTATTCATGCAGGTTTCGGCAAAGTCGTTTTTGTTATCCGCAAAGATTTTGAACAGGATTTCCGTGATAAAATTCTCTCAAAATACGAAGGTCATATTCCGGTTGAAGTAGTATTCCAGTCACTCGATGCACTACCTGAAGGATTTACATGTCCTGCCGACCGCACAAAGCCCTGGGGTACTAACCATGCAGTACTCATGGGTAAGGACGCTATCAAAGAACCGTTTGCAGTTATAAATGCCGACGACTTCTATGGCAGAAACGCTTTTGAAGTTATCGCAAAAGAACTTTCAAAGCCCCGCGACAAAAAGGGTGATTACTGCATGGTTGGCTTCCGTGTAGGTAACACTATGACCGAAAACGGTTCAGTTGCCCGCGGTGTATGCTCTACGTCTCCCGAAGGATATCTCACATCTGTTGTGGAACGTACAGCTATCAGCTACGACAAAGATGGCAAAATCGTGTTTACAGACGAAAACGGTAAGGAGCAGACTCTTGACCCGACTACCCCTGTGTCTATGAACCTTTGGGGTTTCACTCCCGACTACTTTGACTACAGCGAGCGTGAGTTCAAAAAATTCCTTGACAAGGACATCAACACTCCCAAGAGCGAATTTTTCATTCCTCTCGCAATTGACACACTTATTAAAAATGGTGAGGCTACAGTCAAAGTTCTTGACACTGACAGCCGCTGGTTTGGCGTGACTTACGCAGCCGACCGACCGGGAGTTGTTGAGAAATTCGCAAAACTTCACGCCGACGGAACTTATCCTGAAAAACTTTTTTAATACCATTTTTACGCCTAAAAATTTGCGCGGTTAAAGGTATGTTTATACC
>JAIDQW010000183.1 GCA_029062075.1 Paramuribaculum sp. | reverse complement strand
TCAGCTCAGGAGGCTCGTGGGCTCGGAGATGGGTATAAGAGCCAGCGCTCTTGCAAGCTGTTCCTGCCGTTGCGCTTGCTCTCTTTGACGTTGCGCCTGCTCTTTTGCAAGCTGTGCCTGCCGCTGCGCCTGCTCTCTTGCAAGCTGTACCTGTCTCTGCGCCTGCTCCCTTTGCCGCTGCGCCTGTTCCTGTGAGTAAGAGCTGTCTCCGATACCAAATGGTTCTGAGCTGTTTACCGACACAATAAGATGGTACTTGCCTTTAACGTGGGAGAGGCTGTAGTTGCGGAATCCTTCATCCGAATTAAATTTCAGGAGAATTGCGCCGTCTTCGCCCGGACGGAGAATGAAGTTTGCCGCTTCATGCTCACGATTGATAAGTTTGTCACGAAGTGACTTGTATAATGATTTGTTCTTAAATGTATATCTATAGGTAGCTTGCTTGATTTTTCCCGATTTTGTATCACGGTCAACAGCAAGTGCCCTTTCCACATTTTTGGCTGTGTTCATGGTAGATATAAGGTCATCATGCCAGTCTCCGCCGGCAATTGCTGGCAAAATAGCGGCAAGAATTAAGGTTAACGATAGCAATATTTTTTTCATAACCTGAAAGTAATTAAAGTTTTATCAAAAGTAAAAATCACATCCGGAGATTTCTGCCTTCGGCGTTAAGTTCAAGTTCAATTGTCTCTGCTTCAAGCCGAAGGAATTCAATTTCTTCTGAAATGTCCTCCATGTCGGTGTACAATACTCCGTCAATCATGACATAGCTTCCTTCATGCTGCTTTGCAAGCATCTCCCTCTGAATCTTTGAGTTATTATAGTTAAATCCGACAGTAAAGAGAATAGCCAAAGTAGCCGCAATTGATGAGAACCAAAGAACCGGCTTCAATGGCAATCCTGATTTTTTACCGATTGACATTGAAGGAGCTTCTTCAAGTTCGACTCCCGGTTCGGCAGGCATACCGTCTGCATACCATTTGAACATAGGTTTATACTTCATCAGGGTTTCATCTACATTATCCCCTGCGAAATACTCCTCCAGAATTTTTTCTTCGGAGCGGGTGGTTTCACCATCAAAAAAGCGGTCAAGTAATTGTTCTATATATTGTTTTTGCATATTCATATATTGTTTTTTAGGTAAATGTCTCTTACTTTTTTTCTGGCTCTTGAAAGAGCTGTGCGGATTGCGCCCGGTTTTGTGCCGGTGAGTGCAGCAATCTCATCTGTCTCCATTTCTTCCAGATGCTTCATTTTCAGAACCGCTTGTTCCATTTGCGGTAGAGCTTCTATTGCCGCCATGAGTTCCGGAGAGATAGCTTCTGAGTATGTCTCGGCTTCGATAGTCAGAGCCTCTTCGATATCTGTAGTAGTTTTCCTTGTTCTCAGTGCAGACAGGCATACTCTACGAAGGATAATTGCAGCCGGAGCCGCCGGATTGTCATAGCCGTCAAGCCTGTCTCTGAAAAACCAGAGCTTGATGAGGGCATCCTGTACCGCGTCAGCCGCCTCTTCCTCAGAGCCAAGAATATTTTTGGCTGTGATGAGAAAACGAGGACGTAATTCTTTCACCAGTATTTCAAAGTCGCGGCGTTGCACAACTGAAAAATTTTAATTCTCGGTTATAATTCTTGTGTTATGACCGGGTGCCGAATTAAGTATAGTGCTGTTCCTTGCCTTACGCATTTCCAGCCTGTTTATGGCGTAGCATTTTATTGATGAGGATGAGGAAGTTGTGGTGGCGGTAATCGTCTTTGCCTTAAGCCCTCCGGCTAATATGTCAGAACTGCTTGATGCTGAAAGTTTGGCGGAATCGCACACACCGTTAAGTATTAAGCTACTGCTGCTGCTGCTTGTAGC
>JAIDQW010000182.1 GCA_029062075.1 Paramuribaculum sp. | reverse complement strand
AGCGGGAAAGTAGGTAACCGCCCCCTTTGCCGAAGCCGCGGCGCCCCTCAGACGGGCATCGCGGCTTCGCTGCGTTTGCACAGTTCTTAAATTAATTCTAACTTTGTTGTATGGCAATGAAAGGAAGAATAGACACTGCTACAGTACAGAAGATAATGGATACCGCTGATATTGTTGATGTAGTCAGCGATTACGTGCGTTTGCGAAAGCGAGGTTCCGGTTATATCGGTCTATGCCCTTTTCATAATGAGCGAACTCCATCCTTCTCTGTAAGCAAATCAAAGGGCTTTTGCAAGTGCTTTAGTTGTGGCAAAGGGGGCAGTCCTGTCAGCTTTATTATGGAGATAGAGCAGTTGACATATCCGGAGGCTTTGAGATTCCTTGCAAAAAAATACAATATAGAAATTTCAGAGGAAGAACTATCGCCTGAAGAGCAGGATAAAGAAAACAGACGTCAAAGTCTCTTTGCTCTGAATGATTTTGCCCTCAAGCATTTTGAACACAATCTAGCTATGACCTCAGAGGGGAAAAGTATCGGGTATGCATATTTCCGGGAAAGAGGCATAAATGATACAATGATTGAGAAATTTCATTTAGGCTATTCACTCGAAAAGAGAGAAGCATTATATGAAGCGGCGGTACAGGCTGGTTACTCTGAAAGCTACATTGAGGAGAGCGGACTTTGTCTAAAAAGGGAATCTGGTGGTTGGAGAGATCGCTTCAGGAGCCGTGTGATGTATCCGATTTTCACCATCAGTGGTAAAGTTGTCGGTTTTGGGGGCAGGACTTTGAGTAAGGACAAAGGTGTAGCCAAGTACGTTAATAGCCCGGAGAGTGATATCTATAAAAAAAGCTACGAGTTATATGGTCTTTATCAGGCGAAATCTGCCATAGTAAGAAAAGACACATGTATTCTCGTTGAAGGATATATGGATGTTATTTCCATGCATCAGGCTGGAGTGGAGAATGTAGTTGCCTCTTCCGGTACCTCTTTGACTGAGGGACAGATACGGCTGATACACAGATTTACCGAGAATATCTTGGTTATATATGATTCAGATCCTGCTGGTATCAAAGCATCTCTTCGAGGCATTGACATGTTGCTGGCGGAAGGTATGAAAGTAAAGGTCCTTCTTTTACCTGATGGTGACGATCCCGATTCCTTTGCCCAGAATCATTCCTCAACTGAAGTTGATGAGTACATCCAATCACACCAGAGTGATTTTATAACTTTCAAAACTAAGATTCTTCTGTCTGGTGTTGAGAATGATCCGATTAGCCGATCTAAAGTGATTACAGACATAGTGAGGTCTATTTCTGTCATTCCTGATCAGATTATGCGTACTGTTTATATAGGAGAATGTAGCAGACTGTTGAGCGTCGATGAAAAAGTTTTGTCTCTTCAGGTTACAAAGTTCATCGCTGAAAAGGCTGATAAGGATTATACAGAGGCCCAGAGAGAAAAGAATCTCAAAGCTATTCATCCTGAGCTCGAGGAAAAGCAACTGGCTAATCCTGCGCAAACAGCAGCTCCTCAAAATAATTCGTTTATCGCTCCGTATGAGAAGGAGCTCCTGCGCTATGTTGTTCGCTACGGATTGATATATCTTGGTGACATTGAAAGTGAGACACCAGGTGAATTAGTGCCGTTCAATGTGCTTGAATATGTTCAGAATTCTCTGAAGAGTGATGATATAACCTTCTCTACTGAAAAATATCGTAAAACGTTTGAATATATATCTGACTTTGTTGCAAGGCATTGGATGGTAGATTATTCGAGGTTCAAGGAATCGCTGGAGCATAAAAAGAAATCGCTTCTTGATGAAGGTTATGCGAATATCAAGAAGACAGCTGTGGACC
>JAIDQW010000181.1 GCA_029062075.1 Paramuribaculum sp. | reverse complement strand
GTGCTCAGAAACATCGGAGTGCCTATGGCTCACTCATTAATCGCCATTGCCAGCACGCTCAAGGGGCTTAACAAGCTGATTCTGCACCGTGAAAGTATTGATGCCGACCTTGACAGCATGTGGAATGTTGTTGCAGAAGGTATTCAGACCATCCTACGCCGAGAAGGATATCCGAAACCTTACGAAACACTCAAGCAACTCACAAGAGTCAACTCAACAGTCACGGCACAGAGTATTTCTGAATTTATTGACACTCTCAATGTAAGTGACTCGGTAAAGGCTGAACTCAAAAAGCTTACCCCTCACACCTATACCGGTTATTAAAAAACGGTTTCCCATGCTTGAAGAAACATGGAAACTGAATGAAAACGATGTTAATTATTATAAAGTGACTGTCCGTCCGGTCAATAAAACCGGGCGGATAGTTGTTTTTACAGTAAATTTCTATAAATTTGCACCAAACTAAGCATTTAAGGCTTGAATAATATTTTTATTAACAGTAATTCCGGGATATTTCGGATTAAATCTAACAAATTAACCGCCGAGAGGCAGAAACTTTTTACAGCACACTATGGACAATGAAAAGAAAAGCAAACGTCCCCGTATTGGAGAGATGAGAGCTAACGATGGGTTTGACAACAGCAACGCTGCTGAAACATCGCAGTCATCTGAAAACAGCGAGTACAGCCACGACAATTACCGACCCAGACAAAACACGTACAACAACCGCCAGAACAGCTATTACTCCAACAATCGCTATCAGGGTGGAAACGGCTACAACAATTATCAGCCGAGACAAAACAACAATCCCCGCCAGCATTTTAATGAAGACGGTTCCGAAAACACCTCATCTACTGAAAACGGAGATAACACCGGCTACCAGAGCGGATACCGCAACAACTACAATCGTCAGGGAGGATACAACAACCGTCAGAACAATTATAACCGCCAGGGTGGTTATGCTCCTCGCAACAATCAGGGAGGATATAACAACCGTCAGGGTGGATATGCTCCACGCAACAATCAGGGAGGATACAGCAGCCAGAACCACCAGGGCGGGTATGCTCCACACAACAATCAGGGCGGTTACAACAACCCGAACCGTCAGGGTGGATACAACAATCGCCAGGGAGGATACAACAACCAGGGTGGCAACCGACGTCCGCAGATGCGCCACAACCAGTTCGGCATGCCTCACGGAGGCAAGAGCTTCACTCCGCGCCCCAAAAGAGTGGAATATGAAATGCCTATTCCCGATCCTAACGAGCAGATTCGTCTGAACAAGTTCATGGCTAATGCCGGTATTTGCTCACGTAGGGAAGCTGACGATTTCATCCAGCAGGGACTCGTGAAAGTCAACGGCAATGTTGTAACAGAGCTCGGTACTAAAATCAGCCACAACGACACCGTTGAGTACGATGAAAAGATTGTCACACTTGAAAACAAGTGCTACATCCTTCTCAACAAGCCGAAAGACTGTGTTACCACCAGCGATGACCCCAACGGACGTCTCACCGTGATGGATATTGTCAAGGGTGCTTGCAATGAGCGCATATACCCGGTTGGACGACTCGACAGAAATACCACCGGAGTTCTTCTGCTCACAAATGACGGTGACCTTGCCTCAAAACTCACACACCCCAAGTATATCAAGAAAAAAATCTATCACGTGTGGACCGATAAGGATATCGCCGAAGAGGATATGCAGAAAATTGCCGATGGTATCGAGCTTGAGGACGGTCCCATTCACGCAGACGCTATAAGCTACGCTACCGACACCGATAGAAATCAGGCTGGCATTGAGATTCATTCGGGCAGAAACCGTATTGTCCGCCGAATTTTTGAGAGCCTCGGATATCATGGCACAACACGTGACCGAGTATACTTTGCCGGACACACAAAACAG
>JAIDQW010000180.1 GCA_029062075.1 Paramuribaculum sp. | reverse complement strand
TTTCAGAAGTGTCGGATGCATGCGAAGGTATTGAGTCACTGCTTGATGAAAAGGATCGTATTCCGGAACGTCTCGAAGCGGCATCTATTGAACTCAGCGACATTGCCGAAACTCTTGCGGCTATTGACCGTAATCTTGCTGCCGATCCGGCTGAACTTGACAATATTGAATCAAGGCTCAACGAAATCTATTCGCTGGAACAGAAGCACAAAGTTTCTTCTGTTGAAGAACTTATTGAACTGCGTGAAAAACTACGCGGACGTCTGGATGCTCTTGACAATAGCGAATCAACAATTTCACAACTTGAAAAAGAAGCGCGCAGGGCACTCGCTTTAGCAAAAGAAACCGCAGCTGAAATTTCCTCGGCAAGAAAAGAAGCTGCGCAAAACCTTGCGCAAAACCTCACAGAGCTTGCAATGCCGCTCGGAATGAAAAACCTACAGGTTCAGATAGCTGTTGAACCGGCTGACATCTCTGCCACAGGAATGGATAAGGTAGAATATCGGTTTGCTTTCAATAAGAACCAGCCACTTATGCCTGTTGCCGGAGCAGCATCCGGTGGTGAAATTTCCCGTCTTATGCTCTGTCTCAAAACCATTATTGCAGGAAAAATGAGTCTCCCGACAATTATTTTTGACGAAATTGACACTGGAGTAAGCGGTGACGTCGCAGCAAGAATTGGAGCTATGATGCAGCTGATGGGGGATAAAATACAGGTAATAACAATTACCCACCTCCCGCAGGTCGCTGCAAGAGGAGAATCACACTTTAAGGTGTATAAGGAGGATGATGAACATTCCACACACACAAGAGTGTCACCTCTTTCCTATCAGGAGCGTGTCCAAGAGATTGCCCTCATGCTCAGCGGTAAAACTGATGATGCTGCAGCAAGAACCACAGCCGAATCACTGATTAAGAACTGTTAATTATAACATGATATGATGAACGAAGACTATATTTTCGGTATCCGTGCCGTAATGGAGGCCATTCAGGCTGGTAAAGATATCGACCGAATTTATATAAAGAAAGACCTTTCAGGAGAACTTGCAAGCGAACTGTTTGAACTGATGCGCGAACACAGGATAGTGAGCAAACGCGTACCGGTTGAAAGAATCAACAAAATAACAAGAAAGAACCACCAGGGAGTTGTAGCTCTGCTTTCAGCTGTCACATACGATTCACTTGACAGAGTTATTCCGGAGCTTTACGAGGCAGGTGCACTCCCATTTATTGTCGTTTTGGACGGACTTACTGATGTAAGAAATTTCGGAGCTATAGCCCGTACCTGCGAATGTGCAGGAGTTGATGCTATTGTTATTCCTACTCATAATAGTGTAAGCGTAAACGCTGATGCTGTGAAAACCTCTGCCGGTGCTCTTCATCATATTCCAGTTTGTCGCGAATCAAGCACACTCGCAGCGGTTAAGCAGCTCAAAGCCAGCGGATATAAAATAGTGGCTGTAACAGAAAAAGCAGATATAAACTATACCCTAACCGACTACACTGTGCCCGTTGCACTCGTTCTCGGTGCGGAGGACACCGGAATCTCACCGGAAATACTTAGGCTTAGCGACATATTTGTATCTATTCCCATGTTCGGCAATATAGGCTCTCTAAACGTTTCAGTTGCCGCCGGAATTACCATTTATGAAGTTGTACGCCAGCGCCTCGAAGCCAATATGGAACCCATCTGAAGTCTTACCTGACTAATTTATAAAGAGGCTGAACCGTAAAATTTACGGTTCAGCCTCTGTTATATATAGAGATTGGATTTACTTATTTATGGAGAGTTGCTTCCATTGACACATCTTTGGAGTCATTCACCCAATCGCTTACTTCTACATTAAATTTGATTTCACCCTGAATAACAGGCTTACCGGGATTAGGATCATCCGGGTCTATATAACCGGCTCCTTTTGTAAAGTCAAGAGTATATACGTAGCGTTTGCCTGCCTCCCAAGTACCTGAAAGTGGTATGGAAACCCAACCGTAAGTTCTCTTATCACCTGGCAACGGGTAAACTACATCACCATCAGCAGTAGTAACTCTTACCAATGCGCCGAGGTATCTTTCACGTGCAACATTATCAGGGTCATTGATCGGATCCCATGGTCTGAGTGTCTGCGGAAGAAGCATCGCATTGCCTGAATCACCCATTATAGATACAGGGTCTGAACTCAAAACAACCGGTGAACAGCTTGAAGTATATACAAAAGTGTCGTGCCAATCATCCAGAGTCCATTGAGATGTCGTGAAGTCAAATGATGAAGCTATATATTCAACTCGTCCGATTCTCATACCGGCGACTTCAAACTTGTAGGCTTTTGAATCAGACTTAGCCTGCAACTCGATCTGAGATAACTGGTGCTTGAATGTAAGTTCCACACCGCTTGTTTCATTTGCAGATTTCTTGCCGGTAGCAATAGCTGTTACGAAATCCACCTGATCCCTGATACTGTCGGCTATCACAAAATTTGTCATCTTCTTGGTCGAAGCATCAATTGTTATGTCTGCTCCGAGCACATCCATAGTCGGAGAGTAAGCATAGAAGGTCAGGCTACGGTCATCTCCCGGCCAGAAATAAACGGGAGAGGATGTGAAGAATCCCTCACCGCCCTTAACAAAGGTCAAATCGGTAAAATAGTTAGCTCCACCTAATGAATCAATCGCGGTAACTGTGATTGAATTAAGGTTTGCATTTGTGGTGTCAGTAGCGCGTGAACCATTGAATCCAGGGCGGAAATCAA
>JAIDQW010000018.1 GCA_029062075.1 Paramuribaculum sp. | reverse complement strand
CTTTTATAATTTTTATTCACCGGATCGGTCCAGGCGTTTTCCGCTATAGCGGCAAGACGTGGAAGTGCGAGATACTCCAGGTCTCGCTCAAGTGATACAAATTCAGTCCAGAATATCGCTTGGGTTCCGATTACGTTTGGATTGTCGGGCACAGGATGATTATAGACAGCTTCTATGTCATCACATCCTCGTCCGGCGCCGATCTTGTCACAGCTGTACCTGCGGTTGATATAATAGGGACCAAAAGGAGCATAAATGCACTGTAACCCTAAGTCTGCGCATTGATCAACCGGTTTATCATAAACAATATCGTAAGCCATGACAAGAGGATTTATTTTCCGGGCTATCTCCAGATCGGCTCCGGGAGCGGTCACAACTTCGTCCCATGTCATAAGCCTGCGCCCTTTTGATTTGGCATACTCATTGACTTCGTAAGTGAATAAATTCTGGAGTTTGCGGAATCTCTCTTCCGGGGTTGCGCCTGTAAACCCATGCTCTTCCACCATTCTCCTGCAACCCTCACTTTGCTCCCATGCCTCGGTAGGAGTTTCATCACCTCCGATATGGATAACCTCGTAAGGAAAGAAATCCACAAGGCAGTCTATAACTGTTTTAACGAATTTCATTGCCTCAGGATTTGACACATCGAGCACATCCTTTGAAATACCTTGTAGGTCACGGACTGTATGAGAGCTGTCAGGATAGCAGCTCAGGTGAGGGTATGCGGCTATAGCTGCGGCAAGATGCCCGGGCATTTCTATTTCCGGAATAATGTCTATGTTGAGTTTGGATGCGTAATCCACCACATCGCGTATCTCATCAGGAGTATAGGCAACTGGTATCATCGGTTCGGTAGTGAAATATTCCGTTTGTGTGCTGAAATCAGTCATTCGTGTATTCGCCGGATGAGAAGCCCCGACGGTTGTAAGCAGCGGATACTCTTTTACCGGCAACCTCCATCCCTGGTCATCGGTCAGATGCCAGTGAAACTTGTTCATCTTGTATGCGGCAAGGAGTCGCAGCATCTTTTTTATCTGCTCCACAGAGAAGAAATGCCGGCTCACATCAAGCATGAATCCACGGTGGGTAAAGCGTGGAGCATCCGTAATTGTAACAGAGGGGAGGGTGGTGCAGTCACTCTGTGCTCCGGCAACAATCTCCTTACCCATAAGCCGCTTTAGCGTTTGGAGTGCGTAAAAGAATCCGGCACCGGTAGATGCATCTATTTTAATGCCCTTTTCATTAATAGTCAGACGATAACCTTCTACCGGCTGCAAAGTGTCCGTGCTGAATACTATTTCCGCTCCCTCTTGATGTTTATGTGAAAGTAGGGCGGAGATGCTTTCCATCTCACTCTTAATCATCTCCCGGGACATACTATCCACCCCGTTTAAGTTTAAGGCAAGCGGTAATTGTAATCTGACCGGATTAGCAGACGTTGTATCTATTTCCATTGGTGCGGGAATAATGGGCAATGGCTTTGCTCCAAAAGACACAGCCGGATTCAGTGCTACAAGTATGACTATAAATAAATATCTAATCATAATTGACAGAAAATAAGGCATCGTTTCAACAGAAAATGTCCAAACGATGCTCTAATGTAAGTACTATTTGTTATTTGGCATGAGCTTCGAGTGCATTGATGATAGTCTTCTTAAAATCTTCATGACTTCCCATCGATAGACCTTCATATACGGTGTTTCCATCACGACCTATTAAAATGTAATAGGGGTACCCTTTGACATTCAACTTTTTGCTCAGCTCTTTATACTGCTTTTCAGAGAGTTTGTAATGGAGACCCTTTATATCCTTGATTAATTCAAGATAGCCTGGCAATGGAGACGATTCATCAGCAATATATATCCACACCATATCATCCGATTTGAGCTCGCCGCTCTTTTCCGGTTCAGTTTGTTTGATAGCTCTTAAGCATGGTTCGCACCAAGTGGCCCAAAAATCTACCAATATAACTTTTCCCTTGTGTGGAGCGATGATAGCTTCTAAGATACTGTCAGGCGCAACATCCGGGGTTGGCAAACATAACTTAGCCGCTTCGTTTGCAAGTATTTCACGCATCTCCTGCAGATAGATTTCTGCTGATTGAGAATAGAACGGATTATCAAGTTCTTTCAATACTTCGACATCAGCCTCACTTCCTAAGCCCGATTTTATTTTTTTAGCGGAGTTGAGATACATTCCAATTTCATTGAGAAAAGAACCGTTCTCCGCCGCTCCTATCCAACCGTCTGACGGAACTTCCTGAATTACATCAGTCAAAAGCAAAAGATAAGGGTCGTTGACATCCACCATCTCTGCCGCTTTCTGGTAGTGCTCCGAATTTAGCTCACAAGGAACGGAATCAGCTGGAATGTCAGCTAAAAAATTCTGTTTTACAGTCAAGTAATTTCGGCGCAGAATCCGTTGTGGATCTCCTAAAGCAACAATGAAATTAGCTTTATTGTAAAGTTTAGATTTAATTTTGGAGAGGGGACTCAATGAGTTGTTGCTGTTGATTTTTTTCTGAGCTTTTTCATATTCAGCAATAGTGTAGTCCACATATTCGTCTGCTCCCATACGGTAATCTCCAAAATTGCCACTCATAATATTCATATCAGAATCGGTATCCTTGTCCGACGCATCAAATGTAGAGTAATAACCGTTGTGCCATGAAGTTTTACCTACTTCTTTGCCTCTGAATTTTTTCATGACGTTCTGACCCGAGAATGAAGGATCAATATATAGGTCAACAGTTTCGCCCGGTTTTAGTGTCGCAATTGCGTTGACTCTGGTACGTCCGAGAGTATATGCGAAGAATCTACCCGTGCCATGCAGAAGGAAAGTTACGCTTGCATTTCCTTTTTCATCAATGTCCAAGGGAGGAAGCTCAGTTAAAGTCCCTCCCATCATCAGAATGGAATAATTGAGTGTATTGCCCATATATGGCTTATAGCCGAGAATATGAACATTGACTGTAGTGGAATCAATTTTCAAAACAGGCTCCGGTAACAGGGCGTTTTGTGGAGGATTTGCCAGATTTTCCGGTAATCCTGACGGAACTGCCGATGTGGCACTAAGACTAAATTCCATCAATAAACCACCGCTCCTAAATAGCAAGCGGTCACTATTAATCGGTAGTGGCTCAAATATAAGAGTAAATTCTTTACGACCGGTCTTATCCAGAATATTACTCTCTCCAATGGTAATCCCTTTAGCCAACTTCAGAGGGTATTTATCACCGCTTTCAGTAGTGAGGGTACTTTCACCTATTATGAATCTCGTTCCTCTCGGTGTCCTCACCTTAACATCAATTATTGTAGCGGTGTCAGTCAGTGTTACATTTTGGAAATCAAATATATTCATCATATTATTCCATCCGATAGTTGGAAATTCCACCACACGGGTCTCGGAATAGGCAGTCAGCACTCCCACGAACAAGAGGAGAAAAAATAGTGTTCTTTTCATGCGTTATTTTATTTAAGGTTAGATAGTTATTCTGCAGGAGCTGCAAGTTCCTCAAGAATAGTCTTTTTATATAGTTCAGGATCACGGAGATCCGGACGACCGGTAGCATTTCCCTTCCTGTCAACCAGGATGTAGTATGGAATGCCGTCAACTTCAAATCTTTTTCTTATAACGCCAATCTGTTCTTCATTAAGGCGGTAATGCACTCCTTTGATATCGGGAATAATTTCAAAATATTTTTTGAGTGGTGATGATTCATCGGCAATGTAGATCCACACAATATCCTCGGAACTTAATTCGCCTGATTTCTCCGGCTCATGAAGCTGTAAGGCTGCACGACAAGGACCACACCATGTATTCCAGAGGTCAACCATCACTACCTTACCTTTGTGAGGGGCTATTATAGCATCGAAAATACTGTCGGTAGCTACATCGGGAGTAGGCTGACAAAGCGACATATCTATATTCGCCATTGATTTTCTCACATCATTAAGAAATATTTTGGCAGATTTGGCATAGAAAGGATTGCTGTATGACTCTAAAGGAGTTATATCCTCCTCGCTTCCCTTGCCGGCTTTGATTGTATTGACCACCTCAGTGTATTTTCCTGTTTCATTAAGAAATTGTGCATCGACTCCCGATTTTTCCCATTCCTTAAAGGGTAGCGAGAAGATAGGGGATGAAGAAGCAAGAATCAGCCGAGGGTCATTCGGCTCGATAAATTCAGAAACTTTGGCAAAATGTTCCGGAGTCAGTTCGCAAGTGATAGAATCAGCGGGTATCTGCTGCCCCCAATTGCCGTGGGCAGCCCAATAGCTTCGATTCAGTAAATATTTATATCTACCGACAGCATCAATAGCATTGGCTTTTATATCTATGAGAGTTTTTTCTTTGGAAAGAGGGGATAGATTCTCATTTTTCCTGATGTTTCTTTCCGCTTTTTCATATTCGGCAATAACATAGTCAATATATTCATCCGCTCCCATGCGGTAATCCCCGAACTTTCCGGAAGAAAGTTGCAGAATATTTTTGGAGTCAAGCTTATTTGAGTCAAAATCAGAAAAAGTGCCGTTGTGCCAGCTCCAGTTTTTATTATTAGCAGCAGGTTCGTTTCTCAAATGTCTCATCACCACATTTCCGGAAATCAACGGATCCATATATATGTCAATGGTTTCCCCGGGGTTGACAGTGGCACGTCCTATCAAACTGAATCCTCCTATATTATAGGCTGAAATACCGCTTGTGCCGTGACAAAGTAACTTAAGTCTGCCATTGCCGTTTGCATCAATATCTATAGCCGGTGCATCCGTGATTTGTCCGGAAATCTGTTTGATGGCATAATTCAGCTTGTTACCCATTACCGGATTATAGTTGAGTATATGGAAATTGACAGTGGCTGAATCAATGTCAAATGATACTTCCGGAATCTGTGCGTTTGAATTACTTGTTTTCAGAGCTTCCGGCAATCCGGCAGGATAAACATTCAGTTTTCCGTCAAGATTCATTCCCAAAGTCCAGCCACCATTCCCTTCGCTGAAAATAATTTCATCGGTTTTTTCCGGAATCGGCTCAAAAATTAGGTCAAACTCCGACACTCCTGATTCCGGCATATAATGTTCCGCTCCGGGAACAATTCCATTACCGTATTTGAGTTTATATTGTTTTCCGTCAGCGGTTTTCAGATAGGAATCTTTAGCAATTCTGATCCAGCCCCCCGGTCTGTACACAGCCTTAGCATGAAGAGTGGTCGCGGTATCAGATAGCTCAACGCGCTGGAAATCAAGAGATGTCTGGTTTGAAATGGTAATTAACGGCATCTCAACAATACGGTTTTTTGAAGAAACAGTCAGTACCCCGAAGAAGAGAATAAAAGTGAGCAAGGATTTTTTCATGATTTTATGTTATTTAAGATGAGAGAATTATTCAACAGTGGCTCCAAGTGCTTCAATAATTGCGTTTTTGTAAAGATTCGGATTGCGGAGGTCAGGACGACCTGAGGCATTACCTTTGTGGTCAACAAGTATATAATAAGGAATACCATCGACTTTGAACCTGTCCATGATGGCATTTTTTTGTTCGTCATTCAGGCGGTAATGCAACCCTTTGATTCCCGGTATCATGTCAAAGTAAGTCTTAACAGGCGATGATTCATCAGCAATGTATATCCATACAATGTCCTCCGAGCTGAGAGCATCATCCTTTTCAGGCTCATGATATTCAAGTGCCGCGCGACATGGACCACACCACGTATTCCAAAGGTCAACCATCACAACCTTACCTTTGTGAGGAGCTATTATAGCATCGAAAATACTGTCGGTAGCTACATCGGGTGT
>JAIDQW010000179.1 GCA_029062075.1 Paramuribaculum sp. | reverse complement strand
AGCCTGAGAGGACCGAAATAATTGATATTCTTTGTAAGCTGATACAGGTAGTGACCGTCACGTGGATGATAGAGCTTATCCCGTGCATACAGATAGCCGAGTCCGATGCCGGCATCGAGTGACAGGTGCTTGCCTATCGCCCACATATATCCAGCCGAAATACCGACAAGACCGCCTTCGCCTTCATGCCCTTTCTTACCGTTGCAGAGGTCATAGAGACCTGCGCCGACAAAGGCACCGACATACATGCCATTCCAACGCGAGCGTTCCATTATCCAATAGCGCACTTCGGGCATCACGGTAGCAACGCGATATACCTTGTGAGGGTCATTCTTAGCATACCAGGCTCCCTGAAACTCGAGGGCAGCGGACCACCTGTCGGCAAACTTCCACTCGACCTCCAGGTTAGGCATGAGAATCGCGTAGTAGAGAAGGTTTGTTTTCAAAAGGAAGCGACTGTCAGCCTTCGCTGTAGGCATCAACCCCTCTTCCGGAGCCATCTGAACAGGCTCAACACTCTCAACGGCTTCTGTCACCACAGTTTCTTCGGTCGGCTGTTCCTGAGACCGGATCGCCTCGCTCTTTTGGTCTAATGTATCATCCTTCACCACTTCCGGTTGCTGCTGCATAGGTCGGATAAGAGTTTCAGGAATCTTGACGCGCACCGTCACGGAATCACCTTGCCCTGCATGTTTACGAGTGACAAAGCAGTCTTCTTTCAAACCTTTGCGGGTAATGAGTTCCGACTTCACCCTATTTGAGCGCGTGCGTGCGATACGCAGGTTGTCAGCCTCACTCCCTTTGGAAGCGCAATACCCGTCCACATAAAGCATCATGTCATGCCCGAGAATCATATCCTTGTACTGCTGCACGAAATCAAACAGCTTTGCCAGCTCTTCGCCATTGTTCAGCCCCGGGGCGTAGAATTTATCCGAACCCGCAAAAAAACGGAATATACGCACACTATCCGTCTTTTCCTGCGCGGACAGCGGGAACACAAGCATCAGCAGCAGGAGCATCGTTGCCAATCGCCGTATGGGGTTCGTATTATTCATTGTGTTCATAATGGTTGATTTTTTTATTTTGGCGCGTGCGCCTCATAGGCATTATTTCGGGCGAAGGAATTATCGATAGACCGTCGGAATCACGCGGAAACAATCTGACATCTACTGCAGGATTCTGTCCAACCGGCATATCTGTTCAAGTATAATAAATAATTGTGTCTTAATCATTTCTTAACCCCGTGGTTTTTTTCAAACCACCTTATCTTTCTTAGAAATGGGAAGCTGTCGCTTCAATCAATTGTCATATCAAAAATCACTTTTCATATGCAAAGTTATATAATTATCGTGAATCACACAACCCCCAGCCGTTTATTACAGCAAATTTAACACTCCGAAAAAAAACAAGCAGCTGATGAGAGAGGCAGCGCAAGAGCAAACACAATGTCGTACCGGCATACGAATCCGAAATAAGCCGGCGGTGACGACAAAATATTTCAGGCACATATTTTTATTTTGCATAGAATCGTATTTTCATTAATTTTGTGCGACTAAACGGTGTTGAGCCACCGGGTTAACCCTACGTCACAACATCACCCCACCTGGAATCTATAACCAATCATATTATCAATCATGGATCAAATGCTATTTTGGATCGTGCCCGCAGCATCAATTCTTGCGCTGTTGATGGCATGGTATTTCTACCGGCAGATGATGCGCGAGGATGAGGGGACACCCACCATGCGCAAAATCGCCTCTTACGTGCGCCAGGGCGCAATGTCTTATCTCAAGCAGCAGTACAAAATCGTAGGACTGGTATTTATCGGTCTGGTGGTGCTGTTCTCAATCATGGCATACGGCTTCGGACTCCAGAATCCCTGGGTGCCTGTAGCCTTCCTCACCGGTGGTTTCTTCAGCGGTCTCGCCGGGTTCCTCGGCATGAAGACAGCCACTTACGCTTCGGCGCGTACAGCCAACGCCGCAAGTCAGACACTTAACGCCGGATTGCGTGTTGCTTTCCGAAGCGGTGCGGTGATGGGTCTTGTGGTTGTGGGTCTCGGATTGCTCGACATCTCTTTCTGGTACATCCTCCTGAATTGGATCGAGCCGGCAGACGGCACTCATAAACTCACTATGATCACCACCACTATGCTCACCTTCGGCATGGGCGCATCCACCCAGGCTCTCTTCGCCCGTGTTGGCGGCGGCATCTACACCAAAGCAGCAGACGTGGGCGCAGACCTCGTTGGTAAAGTTGAAGCCGGTATTCCTGAGGATGACCCCCGCAACCCTGCCACTATAGCTGACAACGTTGGCGACAACGTTGGCGACGTAGCCGGTATGGGAGCCGACCTCTATGAAAGCTATTGCGGTTCTATTCTCGCCACCGCAGCTCTCGGAGCGGCAGCTGGCGCCGGTATGGTAGGTGCAGACTTCAGCACAGACCAGGCAGTCACCCTGCAAATCAAGGCTGTTCTCGCACCGATGCTCATCGCAGCCGTTGGCATCGTTCTGTCAATCATCGGCATCTTCGCTGTGAAAACCAAAGAGAACGCTACAATGAAAACCCTGCTCAATTCTCTCGCAGCTGGCACAAACCTCAGCTCCGTACTCATTATCGCTGCCACTTTCGGCATTCTTTACCTGCTTCAGATTCCCAACTGGGTGAATATCTCACTCGCTGTGGTTGTGGGTCTGCTCGTCGGAATCATAATAGGCAGGGCTACAGAGTATTACACATCACAATCTTATAAGCCCACCAAGAAGCTCGCCGAGAGCGGTCAGACCGGCCCTGCTACTGTAATCATCTCCGGTGTAGGTC
>JAIDQW010000178.1 GCA_029062075.1 Paramuribaculum sp. | reverse complement strand
CACAACTATACATACCACTCCGAATGCGATTGTGGTTTTAGGCCAGGCGAAGCATAGATCTATCACTTTATTGTAGCCGTTCTGCATCGACACAAAGAAACTGAATTTCTTCTTGCCCGAGGCAATAGCTTCCTGCTGCAACTTATAAATAGGTTTCTTGATAAGCAGATATTGGAGGAAAGGTACGAGAAGCTCTGCCAGAATAAGGGAGACGAAAAGGATAATCGTCATACCCCAGGGAAAATCAGTCAGGAAGTCTCGGAACATTCCCTTGACAGTGATGAGGAACGGGAAGAATGTCACCGAGATGGCAAGTGTCGCGGAGAAAATAGCTTTAAAGAATTCCGTACCCGATCTGAGTGTAGCCGAATAGTGGTCCATTCCTTCGGAAATGAGTTCCACATAATCGTCGATAATCACAACCGAGTTATCCACAATCATTCCCAGCGATACTATCAGACATGCGAGCGTGACAGTGTTGAGTTCTATACCGAAAGCATAGAAGAGTCCCAGAGAGATAAAGATGGCGATGGGTATGGTAGATGCTGCTATCAGTGCTACTCTCAGAGGCAATAATATCATGATGACAATGACCACTGCGATAATAGCTACAAGGAGCTCTACAAGGAAATAGTTGACCGAACTGTTCACCACCACAGGTTGGTCGGTAATCTTGAATAGAGTTACGCTTTCAGGTAACTCTTCCTTGAAGGCTTCGATCTGTTTATCCACCTGTGTGCCCATCTCGACAATATTATATCCCTCTTTCATCTGAACACTCAGGAGTATGCATTTCTGGAAATTATTGGTAATATAACTGTCGGGCTCAGGATATTCACGGCGAATGTCTGCCACGTCTCCGAGTCTGACAACACTTCCGTCGGGAGTAGAGAGAATTATCATGTCGGCGACATCGGCTATAGATCCCATTGTTCTCTTGACAATGATAGGTTGTGTGTAGTTTCCGTTGCGTAGTGAACCGCCGGTGGTCTGAAATCCCTGGGCGAGCAAGGTTGCGCCTACTGTCGTTTCGGAAAGTGCATAGTGTTTAAGTTTTTCCGGATTGAGATAAATGGCTATCTCTTCATTTTGTTTACCTGTAACGCTCATCGTCCCCACGCTCTCGACAGTGCGCAGACGGTCTTTGAGCCGATCCATGTAGTCACCGAGTTCCCGATATGTTTTGTCGTCGCTCTGCATGGTTATCAGAAGCGCCGATGTGTCACCGAAGTTACTGAGGGTCTCGACACCGATTACTCCTGCCGGAAGTTTCAGTTTCTCCTGATCCATTCCGATTTTGAATTTGTTCCAGAATTCATTGGTGTTCTCGATATCGTTGTCAAGTTCAACGAAAATTATCAACATTCCCGAAGTGATCTGAGAGTGGGTGGTCTTTTTGTTAACCTCCTTGTAAGAGAAAATGTAGTCTTCAAGAGGCTTGAGCACTTCCTGTTCAATCTGCTCGACTGTCGCACCGGGATAGACGGCAGCCACGACACCCTCGCGTATCGTGAAGGACGGAAATTCATTCTTGTCCATCACCTTGAGTGCGTAGATGCCGAAGGCAATAAGCACACACACGAGCAGAATCACCTCTTTGCGGTATTTCATTCCCGCAGCCACGATAGGATTAGTCGGCTGCGGAGTTGCATTTGTTGCCATATCGCTATGTTTTTCGAATAAGTGATTTATTGGATAACAGTTACTGGAGTTCCGGAACCTACCTTATGCATTCCCGCTACAATTACGCTGTCGCCTTGAACGAGTCCGCTCTTCACTATGACTCCTGACGCCGATAGTTCATCTGCGACAACGGTTTTGCGCTGTGCCTTGCCATCTTTTACAATCCATACGAACTGACTGTTGTCAGAGGAAAGAAGCACTGCCTGGCTCGGTAGTGTGATTTCAATGTGTGCGGATGCAGACTCTTCGCTGCCGAGCCCTTCAACTGAAACGGAGCCAATCATTCCGGGCATAATCTTATCACCGGGATTCTCTATGTCGAATTTGACAGCATAGGAACGGGTCAGGGGATCGGCCTCGACACCTTTCCGGCTGATTTTACCGGTAACAGTCATTTTGTCTTCTACATCAAAAGTCACTCTGGCTGTAATTTCAGGGCCAAAGAGGGAAATCTCGTTTTCCGGAACAGAGATTTCAACTTGGAGTTTGTTAAGGTTGACAACTTTTAGAATCGGCTCGGCAGGTACAACCGTCTGTCCTTCATTGGCAAATTTTTGAGCTACATAGCCGTTCAATGGAGAGTAAATAGATGCATCGCCAACAGCCCGGTCAGCGAGAGCGGCAGCATTTTCAGCCTGTTTTAGTTTCGATTGTATCTCAACCCATTTGATGTCGGGTAGAGCGTTGGCATCATGAAGTTTTTTAAGGCGCTGATATGCATCGCGTGCCTCGTCGAGTTCTGCCCGGGCGATATTGCGAGAATTGATGAGACTCTCGCTTTTTATCTGTGCGAGCTTCTGACCTTTTGATACTTTCTGGCCTTCCTCAACATAAATTTTGCTTATGGTTCCAGGAACGGAAAAACTTACAGTGGAAGCATCTGCCGCTTCTACCGTACCTGAAAATTCCTGACCGGATGTGCCTATGGCTGTATTACCAACTACTTCGACATTTACTCTTATCGGACCTTGTGCCGTAGGTTTATCTTTGTTACTGCATCCGGTTAACAGCATAGTCAGGCCCAAGACTCCTGACATGGCGATGCATGATGAATTGTTGAAACGTGTCATAAGAATTAATATTTTATTTACGTGATGAGATGGATAGGTAAAATTAGATTTCACTCTTTCTAATTATTAACATTTGATTACAACAATTTGTTTTTGACAATCCCACTATATATAATAAAATCAATCCAATCCCGATTTCCGTTCCTGAGTGTATGCCGGTTTCCTGTATAGTAGTGATACTGAGTTTGATTATGTAGTCTTCTCAGCATCGGAGCACTATATCGGGGTATAGAGGAGTTCTATCCTATGAGTGTTTATGCATTTCAGAAAGGCAACAGATAGAAGTCCGTTGGTTGAGTATCTAAGCAAAATGATGAATCGAAAGTAATGATTCATTTTGAAATGGATGAGGTGGAACCTTCCGATATTCTTGCTGCGGTTGCCGACGGACCCGAAGGCAGCTTGAAACTTAAGGAAGTTGTCCGTCTCATCAATGACATTGCCTGCGAGAAAGAGCTTGTGGCACTGACTGTTGCAGAGCCCATGCCCCGTCCGGCAATACGCCTGAAGCAAATGCTCTCCGAGTTATATAATAATTTAATCCGTCTGTTCCGCCTGACAAATCACTTCGCCATACTTTGTCACCGCGGTAATTTTTACCGTGGCGACAAAATCACTGAAATTCCCTGAACTGAATAGGCAAAGCACACATCGTAAGCAATGGTTTCCCGTGGAAGCATTATGAGGTTATAATATTAACAATAATCATCAAAAACGTCTCCGCCTGTCCATTCTCTTCCTATCGCTAATGTAAAGGCTTTAACAGCACCATCCTCTGTAAAGAATGTTGTACCTTCATGAATAAAGGAACCATTTTCCATAAACACGGTTATTAGAGAATATGGTTTAATGGAATCACTTTCAGTATGAGTTCTAATGAAAAGCTTATCTTTATAAATCTGAAATTCATCTATTCGATGATCTGAATATATATTCTTTGTTACAATTTTTCCATCTTCAAGCTTAGACATATAAGCCTCAAGACTTTGTTCTTCCTTAATTTCCGGACATAAAGGGAATTCAGTTGGAGTTATCCAAAACTTCTGCTTTACATTTGGGGTTGTGGAATCATAATAAATAGATTCTTGTGGAATTATTGCAGACTGAGTTATTTGGATACTTTCTTTTAATGTAGCATCAGATTCAAATACTTTTGGGAGAGAAGAAAATAACCATTCTTCAACTTTCGTTCCTGAAGTATGATTACTTGGTTTCTTCGACCATCTCATAACTCTTTCATATGCATTCTTAGCCTCCTCAGCCGACACAGTTCTCATCCACATTACATCTTGATTTGTACCTGCCAGATCTCTAAGACAGGCTGGATTCTCCAAGAACCGGTTTATATCTCCTCCACACAGAAATTCAATTCGTTTTCTTGTTACAGGATTATTTAATGCATTCTCCAAACGAGTGACCCATCTCAAATTATCAGGTCTGTTATTACAACGATTAGTATCAATATGATCAACTATTAATTTAGTAGTGTCGTTAGAACCATGAAAAGCAGTAGCAACAATTAAGTGAACACGATGACTACCAATAGTCATATAGCCTGTCTTTACATTCTTCTTTCCGAAAGTCCAGAAATTATCCAAAGGTCTCGACTTAAGACTTGAAGAAGGAGTATGACGATAAACAGCTCCATTGTCTCTTACTGAATAGTACTCATCTTTATACTCACATTCCTTTTGCTCACAAAAAGCATCAAGCAATTTCTCAGACTGATTTTTTTCGAATTCCTTATTAGACATACTAATACAATTAGAGATCAACAAAATCTATTTTTTTACCCAAAGCAGCAGCCACTTTGGAGAGAATATCTAAGCCAACTGAATATTTCCCATTTTCAATCCTGCTTAGATTAGCCGCATCAATTCCCGCTAATTTGGCCAAGTCTCTGGCTTCTAAACCCCTCTCATCTCTAAGCTGTCGAATTCGACTACCAATTCGTGTTCTTTCAAATTGTCTATCTCCCGAACTAATTCCAAGGAAAGAGACTCCATTAAGTTTGGACTCTTTCCAAATAGAATTAACCATATTTTCTTTATCTGCTTCGAATGATTTGTCAAAAATCCATTCGATGAGTTGTAGCTCGTAATTGCGATATTTTTCATCAAGGTATTTCCCAATTGCACTGATTATTTGGAACTTCTCTCCATCTGGGGCAGTCACCTCAACCAATTTGGAGTCAAGAATTCTAGCTTTGGATTTAAACTCCTCAGCCATAAACTTTTTTATGTTTTTATCCAT
>JAIDQW010000177.1 GCA_029062075.1 Paramuribaculum sp. | reverse complement strand
ATTTAGAATATAACCTAAGTTCAGTGCAAACGAAATCAAAAAAACTACTCCCTTTCAGATTCAGTAAAATTCTAATAGATAAAAAAGCAGGAAGACTCGGTGATAAGCCTCTTTGGAAGATTACTTTGGAAAGTAAGCAGCCTATACTTGAATCCGAGCTCAGTGATTTTGTTAAGACCTTGAATTCAAATTATCAGAATTTTATCATAGAGGTAAAGACCTCAATGGGGAGGAGTCTTTTCGGAAATACTGGTAAAGAACTCGTACATAACAATCTTCAGGACGTTAGTACACAGGACGGATTTTTGATAGTAAAATTTGATGGGAAAAATCATATTGCCGGCATGGATGGCATAATGAATTTTGAACAATACGACAAGGTCTGGCAGTCAGATAAAGGTAATCTGACTGTAAAAGATTATATCGTTTCAAAAGGAGGTAAACTTGGTCTGTTTGTAGAAGGACAAGGAGAAGTCATACCACCGCTTTACGACGGGTTATCACGATTACAAGGTCACATTTTTGTGTACAAGGATAATTCAGTAGGATTATATGACAATAACGGTCACAAAATCGCAGACCCTAAATATAAATCTATTGATTCAGGATATTTCTATCCCACAGATAAAAATTATTTCGCACTTAAAACCACTTCCGGTAGTGTAATAATTGTTGATAATAACGGTAATGTAAAGCTTCCGGCAGGTCTTATTGATGGAGTAGATTTTCTAAGTGGAAACGAAGGTAAATGGGGAAAGGTTTATAAAAAAGGAAAGATGGGAATAGTGAATCTACAAACATTTAAGATTGTTGTTCCTTGTGTTTACGAAGATAATATATTTTTCGGTGACGGTAATTGGCCCAATCGAAAAATCGGAGTATATCGTAAAACCGCAAATGGAGATGTTGTAGATATCTGGACAATGTCCGGGAAGAAAATTGCATCTCGACTCTGTCCTTCAAGTACTCCGTATCTAAACAAACGATGGATTGAAAATCAGTTGAACATCAGCTTGTACTATTAAACGCTGAACCAGAGCCGTCTCTAACGGCTTAAGAACAGAAAAAAGCGATTGACAAGTTATTGTTTTGCTTGTCAATCGCTTGTATTTTAATTGTTTGAGGCGAGGGTTTCCGCCTTATTACCGATTAATATTGCGGTCGGACGTTTTGCCTACGGTACCGCACCCCTGACTGGCTTTTACCACGCTACGCTCGCCATAGCCGTCAGACTGATGCTAAACGCCGACTCGCGATAATGAAGCCCACGGCTTCAATATTCCTCTTCGTTGAAGAAGAAGTCTTCTTTGCTGGGGTAGTCGGGCCAGATGTCCTCAATGCATTCGTATGTATCGCCCTCGTCTTCCATTTCCTGCAGGTTTTCAATCACTTCGAGGGGGGCTCCTGAGCGCATTGCGTAGTCAATGAGCTCGTCTTTGGTAGCAGGCCAGGGTGCATCTTCGAGTTTGGATGCTAATTCAAGTGTCCAGTACATGCGTGTATGTTTTTTTGTTGTTAATTTATTGTTTTTGTTGTGTTTGTTTTGTCGCTCTGTGTGTTAAAGCGGCGCAAAAGTAATAATTTATACTGTACTAACAATTCTTAGTCCAGAAAATTTCAGGCTGATTGGTATTAATATTGTTAAATCTTGCAATGGCGAAGAGCAGATCGCTGAGACGGTTGAGGTAAATCAGGGTTTGGGGATGAACCGGGGTGGTGCGGCTGAGGGCAACGATGAGCCTCTCCGCGCGGCGGCATTCAGTGCGGGCAACGTGGGCTTGTGCGGCGGCAGTGGTGCCGGTGGGTAGCACAAAGCTGTTGAGGGGGGGCAAAGTTGCATCAACGCTGTCAATGTAGCTCTCAAGGGTTTGTATATCTTTGTCGCTCACCGGCGGGATGTCGCTCAGTTGGCCGGGAGTGGCGAGAGCGGTGCCGATGTCAAAGAGCCGGCATTGAACGGTGTGGAGCATCGGAGTTGTGAGCGGGCTTTGAGCGGTAAGTGCTCTGAGGAGTCCGATGTGAGAGTTCAGCGAGTCGATTGTTCCGTATGCTTCGATTCGGGGAGAGTCTTTTGGTTCGCGTGCACCTCCAACAAGCGATGTCGTGCCTCTGTCGCCGGTGGCGGTGTATAGTTTGCTTTTGGTCATGTATGAGATTGGAGTAGTTGAATATAGCTGTCAAAAAAATTTCTGTTGAGTGCTTTGCTGATTCTGAGCAGCAGCTCGGTGTCTATGCTCTGACGCTGGAAAATCTTGTAGATGTTGGTGCGGTTGCAGTTAAGCTTGTCGGCGAGCCACACAACTGTTTTGTGCTGGCTGCGCAGCTCATCCTCTATCAGTTTTCCAATATTAATATCGCTCATAATGCACTAAAGGGGCGGAGCCGGATTGCACTTACTCCTGTCTTAGGCACCGCCAAGCGCCTCGTCCTCAAAATAAGTGCACCCGATTCCGCCCCAAAGCGGCGATCGGGTTCTGCTGTATTCCACGGGACGTATTGTTGTGTTGGTATTATTGGCGGTTTCCAGACGGGGAATTAGAACCTGTCAGTTCAAAAAATATGCTTATCCGATTGATGGGAATCTCTATTCCGCCGGATTTTAACGGGTTAATGTGTTAAATTTTAGGTTCTGCTCACAAGGGGGTAAATATCCTCTTGTGGTGGCAAAGGTAATTAAAATTTTGAATAGTGTTGACTTTTTCGCACAAAATTATTTTTTCTGATGCAAAAAGTGCTTCACCGGTAATCTCAAGAAGTAAGTTGAGATGCCATGATGAGGACCTGGCTATTGTCCCAGGAATCCTTTTTCTTGCAGTATCTCAACCATCTCAGCCGGAGTAACCACAAAAGTTTTTACCGGGAAATGCTTTGTATTCCCGGTAACTAAGTAAGCATCGTCAACGGTTAATGCAACTTCATAAAATACAATATCGTCATTATCAGGGAAAACTTCATCACCGGCATCCGAGCGGGCTGTATTAATTCCAAATTCAACGAACACTGATAGCAGGGCATCTATATGTTCAGCTTTGAACTTGAATTTGTCACGGGAAAGGACCTCTCTGTACTCCTCGATAATCTCATCGTTATATAGCGGAGTAATAGCACCTTTGATTAACGCATTTATCACCTGTGAAGGATTCGAAGCGCTACCCGATGAGAATAATGATGAAACCAGTACATTTGTGTCAATGACGGCGTAAATCCTTCTCTCTTCTCTCATCTCTCGCAGCTTTTATTTCAGCATTGATTTCCTCCAACGACATTTGGGGCATGTCTGAGGTTGCAAGCGACTGACGCATGGCGTCAAAAGCTCTGAGTGCCTTTTGACGTGTTACATTAGAATCGTCAGCACGAATCTCAAACGGAATTTTTCTTTCTCTGACCACTGCTTTCATAAAAATATTGATAGCAGATGTGGTGCTCAGCCCAAAAGCTTCACACAATGAATCGAAATTCTTCTTTAGTGTTTGATCAACCCTGATAGATATGGTAGCTTGTGACATAGGTATGGTATTTGTACTGCAAAATAAATCATTATGCATTACAAATACAAGCAATTAACTGCTTTTGTTCATATATTGGTGTTAATAGTGTTGACTTTTTCGCACAAAATTATTTTTCAAGACAAAAAAAGTGCTACGCCGTATCTGACGTAGCACTTCACTAAAAATTGGTCTGATATTTTCTTACAGCTAAATTATTCTGCAACATCAGGAATGCTGACAACATCTTCAATTTCTTCTGCTGCCTCAGAAGCCGATTCCAGCACATCGCCGATGCCGGCGGCAGCACTGCCAACGATTTCTGATGCGGCTGTTGCCTGAATTTCGATAAGCTGTGACTTTTCTTCGTCGGTGAGCTCTCTTTCGCTCAGTTCCTTTTCAAGCTCCTGTCCCTTTTCAGAAAGAGATGCTACTTTTTCAAAATCGCCGTTTTGTGTTGCGGTTACGAGTTCCTTGCAAAGACCTTCGTACTCCTTAATCAAATCTGCATTTGATTTCTTGCAGGATGTGAGAGCTGTCATGCAGGTTATGGCAACAACAGCCATAATCAAGAAAAACTTTTTCATAATAATATCACTTTTTATGTTTATTCAGCAGATTTAATCTGGGGATTTTTGAATGACTGACAACCGTCTGACGGTTTCAATTCAAAGGTTACTGTCTCGCCAGGCGCAATATTTTGTCCGTCTAAAGAGCGTATAATATCTTTGTCAACAAGCTCCCCGTCAACGGTATCTTCAATTGTTTCAGTCCAGATAACCTTATAGCTATCACCGTCAATAGCTGACGAGCTATTATTAGTTACATTGACAGTCCAGCAGCCCCCCATCATAGATGATTCAGGGATAGGGGAGAGATTCTTCTCTGCGACAGTAAGCTCAAGAGCCTCCTCAGGATTTACCTGCTCTGCCGGAGCCTCAGAGGCACCGCCAACCATTTCAGCGGCTGTTGAAGCCTGAATTGCGAGAAGCTGTGACTGCTCTTCATCGGTGAGCTCTCTTTCGCCTAATTCCTTTTCCAGCTTCTGACCTTCTTCGGCTAAAGTTGCAATCTTCTCGAAATCACCGTTTTGGGCAGCTGTAACGAGCTCCTTGCAGATACCCTCATACTCCTTGATCAAATCAGCATTTGATTTCTTGCAGGAAGTTAGAGCAGTCA
>JAIDQW010000176.1 GCA_029062075.1 Paramuribaculum sp. | reverse complement strand
GGACAGGGTTGAATAGCTGTAATACAAAGTATCCGCTTATCCAACTCAGAGCGATTTTCCATTGGAAGGGGAATATTTCTTTAAGATACTCAACTTTAGAAGATATTTTGATCTGGCTCAGATTAACTAATATCTTGTGCAACTTGGTTGAGTAAGAATAGATGATAACGAAAAGAACTGAGCAGATTGACGAAACTCCTAAAACATAAAGTTTAAATCCTAAAAGAAATCCTATCCAAGAGGTTACCGGTATGATTAACTGTTGGTAGAATCTCATCTTGCATACCTCCTTAACTTTATCTAATCCCATTAAGATTGCCAAAATTGGAGAGATAAATAGATTCCCCACAGTTCCTATGCATACCAGAATCCAAGGGGAAGCCCAATTAATGTCTTCTGTTGAGGGGGAGTATTTAGAAAAAAATAATATTCCTGCCCCAGCAAGCACAATCAGGAATAAGACACCTATTATGCTATACCATCTTATGCTAAATCTCAACAATGAAGCAAGACGTGAGAGGTTTATGTCATCACCTGTCAAAGTAACATTATCAGCCCACGATAGGTGAGCGACTTCGTGAGCAACGAATTGTGTTATGATATTTGTTAATCCAAGTTCAAAGAAAATCTGGGTAGCTATGATACTACCGAAGGTATAGTAGAATCCCTGTTCATCTTTTGATAAGAAATAAGCTATAAACAGAATTGAAATAACCCCAGTAAATGCCTGAAGTATTCGAGCCCCGGAAGAGTACGCAATAGATTTATCTAATCCAAGCTGTTTTACTAAATCTCTCAAAAATGATGGGGTGTTCACCGAATTCGTAATCGTTGTTTGAAAAAGACATCAATCAAGATTATCTTGATAAATAATCTCGTTTGCAGGGATATTGGTTTTTGCGGTTTTACCAACAACCATGTCTAACTGGCTCCATTTGAATCCATCTCCGGGACTAAGCATGTGAAGGTCAGATTCAGAGATTGTCTCACCTTTAGCAATGAATCTGTTGGACGCTATAGACCGTTCCAGTTTCTCCTTAGATGATGCCACACTGTTATCAATGTAAAGGTCTTCTTTGCCAAGCCACCTCTCTGCAACTCTTATATCGCGCAGCATTCTATTCACACCGTCAGGACCAAGTGAACCGGCTTGATCTGTTCCTTTCATTCGTCGGTCAATAGTGATATGTTTCTCTATAATTTCTGCTCCCATTCCGACAGCAACAGTGGGTGCTGCAATACCAATAGTATGGTCTGAAAAACCGATCTTATATTGCGGGTAGTGTTTCTTTAGGTAAGTTATAGTCTTGAGGTTGAGATTATCAGGATGAGTTGGATATTGTGATACGCAGTGAAGTATAGATATATCGGAATGATATTTTGTAATTATATCAAGGGCTTCATCAAGTTCTTTTTTACCAGCCATACCTGTAGATAGAATGATCGGTAATTTTGTCTCTGCTAAAGCTGCTAAAAGGGGGAGGTTTGTCAAGTCTCGGCTTGCAACTTTGAGCTTATCTGGCGTAAATAGTTTTAGCATAGACATGCAGCCAATAGCACAAAGGGTTTCAACAAAATCAAGTCCTTTGGCTTTTGCATGCTTGTAAACTTCAAAGTGCTCCTCATCAGTCAGTTCAAGAGCCTTGCGATGCTCCCCATAAGTGTGTCCAAATGAATGGGGCGTATCATAAATTCTATTCATTTGAGAAACGGTCAATTCTTCGTTGAGATCTCTTTTGGTGAGTTTTACGGCATTCATTGCCGGAAGATCAATGCCGAATACATCTTCTCTAACAGGGCGAGACACTAAATCAACAATGAGTTTAGCTATATCAACGGAGCCGTTATGGTTTTGTCCTATTTCTCCAATAATATATGTATGGTTCATTTTGAATTTTGAATTATGTTTTGTTTCATTATTTCGTAATATTGGGGATTTGCCCCCAAGTATTCGATAATAGATGACGGCTTTAGTTGTTCATCATATTTAAGCACATCCGTATATATTTTTTGCATAAGCTCAAAGTCTGATGCAGTATCCGTTGTTAAACGTAGATTTGGGTGTGACTCTATTCCATGAACAACAGCTTCTATAGGAATAAAAAGTGTTGTAAAAGGGCTATCCGGCTCATATATTTTGTTTGTCACATGTTCATGGTAGATGGGATCCGATGTAATCGATGCTACTTTTTTAAGCGTATCTAATTTAACTCTTTCTGCAAAGAAACCGAAATGAGTTTTTATCGAAGGTGTCCCATCAGAGTGTTGAAAAGAGATATAATCAACATCCTTCTCCATTTGAGTTGTTGCCAACCTGATTAAAGAATTGATATCAAGAAAAATATTGTCGGCACAAACACGAATTATATCTTCAATATTATTGGCTTCAGCGGCATCAATAAATCGCTGCAACACATCCTTTTCATTACCACGGAAGCAAATAACATTATTATTTTCACAGACAGTCTGAATTTTATCGTCATTCGGAGCATCCGATGTAGCTACTATAAGCTTATCAATAATTTTATCCTCTTTCAAGGGAAGTAATCTTTGAAGTAGAATGTCCAGAATATTTTTTCCGTTGAAGAAAGGTAATATCATTTTTGAAGGAAGTCGGCTGGAGCCGGTTCTTGCCTGAATAATGATAGTCGGTTTCTTTGCCATTATGGTGAATTTACCCTGACGGTATATATGGCAGGGGGGATTAGGCGAGTTGGATGTATTCGGGGGAGACTTCGACGGCGGCGGTGAGGATGCCGGGGAGGTCAACGAGGAGGCGGGGGGTGCGTGTGCCTCTGATGCTTAGGAGGGTGCCGGTGTAGCCTTCGAGGGGTCCTCCGACAATGAGGATGCGTCGGCCTATCATTGAGGGGGAGAGTTCGCCGGGGAGGTAGTATTTAGTGTCGGGGGCGTTTGTCACTGCGGTGACGAAGGTGTTCATGTGGTCGTCTCGCACTGTGATGGGTTTTGCCTGCGCTCCTTTTGCGTAGCGGTACTGGAG
>JAIDQW010000175.1 GCA_029062075.1 Paramuribaculum sp. | reverse complement strand
ATCCTACCACGAGTTCGAATCTCGTCCTCTCCGCAAAAAAGACAAGCTGATGCTTGTCTTTTTTGCATTCCGGAGATGCGAGATGAGAACGAGCAGAGTTCGTCATCGCGTAAGCGCTTGCGGAGCAAGAATCTCGTCCTCTCCGCGAAAAAGACAAGCTGATGCTTGTCTTTTTTGCATTCCGGAGATGCGAGATGAGAACGAGCAATACCCGATGACCAAGCGGTGCAGTTGCACTATTATTCTTAAATGTCACAGGAGTACGACTATTATCGAAACCGTCAATAAAAGTATTCCCCCGCTCATCAGAGTAGGGGAATACTGTTCAAGAGTTCTATTAATTAAATTTACATGAAGTACCCTCACGGGCTATGTCTTAAAAGTGTGCAGCAGCAAGCTCTCTCGCTATCCGCTGCACAGCATTTTGTAGCTTTAAATATTGTGTTTCCCCGGCGTTACTCGCCCCGGATACATATCTACGCATCAACGAGGGATTTATGCCCGCCAGCTCTGCAACCTTAGAGATATTGAGGAAGGTGAAATATTCAAAGAATGATTTCATATCATAGTGATACTCAAATTCCAGCTCCGGCACATCTTTTCCTTCGTCTTTTAGCATCTTTTTAATTTCCTCAAAAGCTTCCAGCATATCTGCTTTAGCCTCATGCGGATTGTCTCCATATCCCATGAGTGCAAAGTGTGGCAGTTCCTCTACCATATAACAGGAGCATCCGCCGTCTTTTGCCATCTCAAAAATCACATTAACCTTCATGTTATATCGGTTGTTTATATATCGTATTAATAAGGAGGTTTTTAAGCCTCCTTTTAGTTGATAATCACCAAGGCACTATTTAGTTCTATTTTTTTGAAGTAAAGAGTCGGGGATTTCTCCCCAACTCATTACGATTACATCTCATAGTGTCACACGACACCTGCAAGACGGCGGACTTTCTTCATAGTACCTGTTGGCACCTCTTTGCTCCCGTGATGACCGAGAGGGAATTTGAGGTCAGTTATCGGTGAGTACCATATCAAATGATTCCCACCCTTTCTTACTACGAAGCATCCTGCTGCCGATAACTCAGCTTCTAATTCGCTGTACTTCATGATAAAAATTAAACTAAAAGAACTCTTGTTGAATTATCAACGGTGCAAAGGTAGCATTTTTGTTAC
>JAIDQW010000174.1 GCA_029062075.1 Paramuribaculum sp. | reverse complement strand
TTCTCAGAGGCATAAGGAGTGTTGCCGATTTTGAATATGAGCGTAATCTCGCCGAGCTGAACCGCAAGATTTCAGGTATTGACACCGTGATGCTGTGCGCCGACCCCTCACTTGCCGCATTAAGCTCTTCAGTGGTGAGAGAACTCCGCAGCTACGGTCACGATGTTTCTCCGTTTCTCCCGTAAACAAATACACTTGATTATTTATACTAAAACAACAAACGCCAACTCTAATGATTAAGAAAATATTACCTGCTCTTATTCTCCTCACATCTTTTACCGGTGCTTTCGCACAGAAAATGGATCTTCCGCCTGCCCGCAAACTCGCTTTTGTGCAGCAGATTATCGAGCAATATTACGTTGACACCGTTAATGGAGGCAAAATAGCCGATGAGGCGATTGTGGCAATGCTCAAAACACTTGATCCTCACTCAACCTATTCCGACCCGGAAGCTACCAGAGCACTTACCGAGCCCCTGCAAGGTAATTTCAGCGGAATCGGAATACAGTTCAATATGCTTGATGATACAATCCGAGTGATTCAGACTGTTACCGGTGGACCGTCGGAAAAAGTAGGCATACTTGCCGGAGACAGAATTCTCAGTGCCAACGATACGCTTATCAGCGGTGTCAAAATGCCTCAGGCCGATGTGATGAAACGCCTCAGAGGACCGAAAGGCTCCAAAGTTGCTATAAAGGTGGCGCGCAAGGGGGTCAGTGAACCAATTGATTTCCTTATCACACGCGATGACATTCCCACATACAGCGTTTCAGCAACTTACATGGCTTCCGATTCTGTCGGCTACATCAAGGTGACCCTATTCGGTGAAACAACCCCTGCCGAGGTGTCTTCGGCTATAGCCAAACTGAAGAAGCAGGGCATGAAACACCTGATTCTTGACCTTGAGGACAATGGAGGCGGCTACCTTCAGGCGGCTACTGAAATTGCAGGTATGTTCCTCGAACCGGATGAGCTGATCGTCTATACCGAAGGCACCCACATCCCCTCCACCAGATATACCAACAGCACTTCTCCTCAGAAAGGTATCGGCAGACTGGTGATTACAGTCAACCAGTACTCGGCTTCGGCAAGTGAGATTGTAAGCGGTGCGATGCAGGATCAGGACCGCGGGCTGGTGGTTGGCAGACGCACTTTCGGCAAAGGTCTTGTTCAGCGACCCTTCCCCTTCCCTGACGGGTCACTTATCAGACTTACAACAGCCAGATACTTTACCCCTGCCGGCAGATGTATTCAGAAACCATATACCGCCGGTGACGAAGATGACTACAACGCTGAAATTCTCCACCGCTATCTTGCAGGCGAATTCATGAGCGCTGACAGCATCCATTTCGATGAATCGCTGCTGCGTCACACCCTCAAGCACAAACGCCCCGTTTATGGCGGGGGCGGAATTATGCCGGATCTGTTCGTGCCGGTAGATACTTCGTTCTATTCAACTTACTATCGTGACGTTCTGGCTAAAGGTATCCTTCACCGTTTCTGCAACAACTATATTGACGAGAACCGCAAGATGCTGAAAAAGGAGTATCCCACCGAAAAGAAGTTCGCAGAGCACTTTACCGTTACAGAACCTATGATGCAGGGACTAATAGACCTCGCACAAAAGGAGGGAATCGCCCCGGACTCGGCAATGATAGCCACCAGCGAACCGGCTCTGAGAGTTTATGTCAAAGCCCTGATAGGACGCGACCTGTTTGAGCAGAGTACATACTATCTAATAGCCAATAAGCTCAATCCGATTTACAACGAAGCGCTCAGGCTCATATCCGACCCGGAGGAATATAGAAAACGCATCTCACCGGATGCCCGCTGAAGCTATCAGCCGTTGCCTTCCTGAGGCAGCAATGTGATATTACCGCCTGCATTGACCCGGTATCTGCCTGAGGTGCCGGTGGTCAGATCTTTTACATTGTAAACAAAGTCTTCAATGTTCGCATTGCTCTTCACTCCCTCAAAGGCGGCGCGTACAGCCTCCTCGATTGTTTCGTAGCCCGAACCTTGATAAGCGTCTTTGAGCTTACCGTCAAAATAGAGTTCCACTCTCACATCATCTTCGGGATGTAATCTGTTAATAGCCATAATTTATATATCTTTGTCAGTTGTTTATACTATAACAAATTTCACGTGGAAAAAGAATTCCGCAAAATCGATTTTTTTTGATTGCAACATGAAAAATATTCTTGGAATCCTTGCTGCGGGCTTTATTATATCAGGGTCGCTTAATGCGTATGCCGATAAAACCATTACGGTAATGAGCTATAATGTGCACAACGGTGTCGGACTTGACGGAAAGCGCGACCACAACCGTCTCGCTGAGGTAATAAAAGCATATAACCCACATTTTGTTGGCATTCAGGAGGTAGATAGTTGCACTAACCGCTCAAACCATACCTATGTGTTGGGAGATATTGCCGAAGCCGCAGGACTTATACCGACTTACGCTCCTGCGATTAAATACGATGGTGGACTTTACGGCATTGGAATACTATCTAAGAATATGCCGGACAGTGTCAGCCGCACTCCCCTGCCGGGCAGAGAGGAGCAGCGAGCTCTTATTGTTGCTTATTTCAAGGACGTGGTGGTGGCAAACTCGCACTTATCTCTGACACCGGAGGACGCTCTTGAATCGGTGAAAATTGTAAAGACCATTCTTGACAATGCCAAAAATCGCCCGGTTATTTTTATGGGAGACCTCAATTCCCACCCTGACTCTCCGGTGATTGAGGAACTCAGCCGATACTTCAAAATAGTTTCATCCGAAGCTCCTACTTTTCCTGCTGACAAGCCCAATGAGCGCATCGACTTCATCATGGTGAGCAATGGCACACAATTCACGGTTGACTCTGCCGAGGTAGTGCCGGAAAAAATTGCATCCGACCACCGTCCGATTCTCGTCACCCTCACTCTTCAGGAATAGAATAACACCGACTCAAACATATAATAAGTGCCCCGGAAACTCAACAGACTTCCGGGGCGCTTTTTATATTTATATAATCCTTGGATTACTTCTTGATGTCAGCTACTTTTTCAAGGGTCAGTTTGAGCTGCTCGTAGAAGCGCTTCACAGCCGGGATATGCATTCTTTCGGCGGGTGAGTGAACGTCACGGAGGGTCGGTCCGAATGACACCATGTCAAGGTGAGGATATTTTTCAAGGAAGAGTCCGCACTCAAGTCCGGCATGGATAGCCTTGATGGCTGGAGTGATACCGAACAGTTCCTTGTAAGCCTCAGAAGCGATTTTCATAATGGGGCTGTTGAGGTTGGGCTGCCATCCGGGATAGCCGTCACCATGGCTCACCTTGGCTCCGGCAAGAGTAAACACCGCTTCAACCTGGTTGGCGATATCCCATTTGCGGGATTCTACCGAGCTGCGCTGACTTGTTGTAACAACTATTTCGTTGTTGCCGGTCATCTTGACAGATGCGAGGTTGGTTGAGGTTTCAACAAGACCCTCAAGATCACGGCTCATTGAAATAACACCGTGAGGGGCGCAGTAAAGCGACAGGATAAGATTGCGGGTGGTATCGCTGTCAACGCAGAATTCGGGAACATCCACACTTTCCATTGAAATTTCAAGTGTGGGTTCAACTCCTTTATATTCATTCTCTACATCGGCGATGAAATTGTTGAGAGCCACTCTCACTTTCTCCTTATTTGAGGTGTGAACACCTACGATAGCGTGAGCCGCACGGGGAATAGCATTGCGGAGATTGCCGCCGTCAATTTCAGAGATGCTCACCTCGTGCTTGCGCGAAAGGTCAAACAGGAAACGGGCGAGGAGCTTGTTGGCGTTAGCTCTGCCGAGATGAATGTCACCGCCTGAGTGACCGCCCTGACCTTTGCTGATGTCTATTTTGAAATAGGTGAAGTCTTTGGGAGCGAATGAGCGATTGTATGTGAAAGTACATGTGGTGTCAACGCCGCCTGCGCAGCCAACGAATATTTCTGCATCATCCTCTGAATCAAGGTTCAGCAGAATATCTCCGTCAAGCATTCCGTCACCTATATTATATGCGCCGGTAAGACCGGTTTCCTCATCAACGGTAAACAGTGCCGAAATCGGACCATGAACAAGATCCGGATCGGTAAGGATTGCCAGTGATGCTGCAACTCCGATACCGTTATCGGCACCGAGGGTGGTGCCGTTTGCTCTTACCCACTCGCCATCCACAATAGTGGTGATGGGATTGTTTTCAAAATCGAAGCTCTTGTCATTGCTCTCGCACACCATATCCATGTGACCCTGGAGAATCACTTTGGGAGCGTTCTCATGGCCGGGTGTAGCCGGTTTGGTCATCAGCACATTGCCGATTTTGTCTGTTTTGCACTCGATATTGTTCTTCTTAGCGAAGTCAATGAGGTACTGTCTGATCTTCTCCTCCTTTTTAGAAGGACGGGGCACTTTGGTGATTTCGTCAAAAATCTCGAAGACTCTCTTCGGTTCAAGCTCTTTTACTGTCATAATTATATAAGGTGTTAAAAAT
>JAIDQW010000173.1 GCA_029062075.1 Paramuribaculum sp. | reverse complement strand
CTATTTCAGTAAAGCCGTCAGCTTTGAGCAGATCGCATATCTGCCGAACATAGTCGGGATTTATTTCAAAGTAAAGCATACCCTTTGGTGCGAGTGTATGAGCTGCGAATCCGGATATGGGTCTATAAAATCTGAGTGGGTCACTATCAGGAACAAATAGTGCTAAAGCCGGCTCATGGTCAAGCACATTAGGCTCCATGGCAGCTTTCTCTTTTTCGGTGATATACGGTGGATTACTTACGATAATGTCAAAGGCATCTCCGGACGGTTGCATTGACAGCACGTCATTGTTGATGAACTTGATTCTGACCCTTTGGCTTTCGGCATTCTCCTGAGCGATTTTCAGGGCAGGGGAGCTTATGTCAATAGCGGTGACTTCTGAGAACGGGAGATTTCTGGCGAGAGCGCAGGCAATACATCCGGAGCCGGTACATAGGTCAGCAACATGCAGGTCGGTACGGTCTTTCCAATCCTTGACAATGATATCAACAAGTTCAGCTGTTTCAGGGCGGGGGATAAGTACATCCGGAGTAACCTTAAATTCCATTCCATAAAAGTCCGCTATGCCGAAAATGTACTGTATGGGTTCATTGTGTAGCAGGCGTTTTACAATTTCCGCAGTTTTGCCTTCAATAAAATCTCCCGCCTCTTGCGCTCCTTTGAGCACAAGATCGGCGGGAGTAAAGCCTTTCAGCCGTTCAAAAATCAGGCGTGTCATAGCCTTAGCCTCTGAAAGAGGGTATAAGGCAGACAGCTGACGGGTTATATCAGCAGCGAGTTGCGAGTAGGTTAGTACTCGTCCCACGGTTTGATTTCTATATCGTCAAGAGGCAGAGTGCAGAAGGCATTGATGAAAGCCGATGCAAGACGAGCATTTGTTAGCAACGGAATATTAAGGTCGATAGCTGCTCTGCGGATCTTGTGACCGTTGCCTAACTCGGTAGGAGTGAGGTTTTTGGGTACATTTACCACCAAATCAATCTCCTTGTCATGAAGCATCTGCAGTGCCTGGGGCTGCATATCGCTCTGGCTCGGCCAGTACACCTTGATTGCGGGTATGCCGTTGTCGTTGAGGAACTGATGTGTTCCAGCTGTGGCATA
This sequence comes from Paramuribaculum sp., assembly GCA_029062075.1. Lineage (GTDB taxonomy): Bacteria > Bacteroidota > Bacteroidia > Bacteroidales > Muribaculaceae > Paramuribaculum. The sequence goes on along the minus strand of JAIDQW010000173.1, from coordinate 1,733 downwards.
TATTCTATAGCCTTTGTTGTGGAGCTGATGAGCAGCATCAAGCATATCAGCTTTCTGCTTCGCAGAACCGGTAGAAAGGAGTATTCCTTTTTTAGGTATTCTGAGACCGACAGACAGCATGGCTTTTAGAAGAGCCTCGGATGTGTCAACGCCGATACAACCAACTTCACCGGTAGAGCTCATATCCACACCAAGCACAGGGTCGGCACCCTGTAGGCGTGAGAAGCTGAACTGTGACGCCTTGATGCCTACATAATCAAGGTCAAAGGCATTTTTATGTGGCTTTTCAACCGGAATTCCGAGCATAACCTTTGTAGCAAGGTCAATAAAGTTGATTTTGAGTACTTTTGAAACAAAGGGGAAACTTCGGCTTGCGCGGAGGTTGCATTCAATAACCTTTATATCGTTATTCTTAGCAAGGAACTGAATGTTGAACGGTCCGGAAATATTTAGGGCTGCGGCTATCTGCGACGATACTTTCTTGATGCGCCGCATTGTTTCCACATACAGTTTCTGTGGTGGAAACTGAATTGTAGCGTCGCCGGAGTGAACGCCAGCGTATTCAATATGCTCGCTTATAGCATACACTTTGATTTCGCCATTCTGTGCAACCGCATCCATTTCGATTTCCTTGGCGTTCTGAATGAATTCAGACACAACCACCGGGTGCTGCTTGCTTACGTTTGCAGCAAGGCGAAGGAATCGTTCAAGCTCGTCAGGGTTAGAGCATACATTCATCGCCGCACCACTTAGAACATAACTTGGACGCACGAGAACCGGGAATCCGACTTCGTCAATAAACTTGTTGATATCCTCAAAACTTGTGAGTTCTCTCCATCTGGGCTGATCTATGCCGAGGCGGTCAAGCATCGCTGAGAACTTATTTCTGTCCTCAGCGTTATCGATGCTCTTGGCTGTGGTGCCGAGAATATTGACACCTCGTTCATCAAGTCGGGTAGCGAGATTATTAGGAATCTGACCTCCAACCGACAGAATGACTCCGTGGGGTGTTTCAAGATCAAGAATGTCCATGACTCTCTCAAATGTGAGCTCGTCGAAGTACAGACGGTCACACATGTCATAGTCAGTAGAGACAGTTTCGGGGTTATAGTTGATCATCACAGATCTCCAACCCTCCTTCTTAACCGTAAGGAGTGCATTTACCGAACACCAGTCAAACTCAACCGAGCTACCGATGCGATATGCTCCGCTACCGAGCACGACAATAGAACGATGGTCGTTGAGATATTCAATGTCGTTTTCAGAACCGTTGTATGTAAGGTAGAGGTAATTTGTTTGTGCCGGATATTCAGCAGCGAGAGTATCTATCTGCTTGACAACAGGTACAATACCCAGTTTTTTACGATGCTCTCTAACCTTCAGGTTAGCTTCCTCGGCATTATTCTTCATGTCTCCTTTGAAGATACATCTTGCAACCTGGAAATCGCTGAATCCCTGTTCTTTTGCAAGACGGAGAAGGTCGGCGGGTAGCTCATTGAGGCTGTTGAAGTCCTTGAGAAGATGTGAAGTTGTTACAATGTTCTGGAGCCGATACAGGAACCACCGGTCAATTTTGGTGAGTTCGTGAATCTTGTCAACCGAATATCCTTTTTCAAGAGCGCTTGCAATAACAAAAATACGCTTGTCAGTGGGTTCAGCGAGTGCCTTGTCAATGTCCTCGACAGACATTTCCGTATTGGCGGTGAAACCCTGGCTGCCCGGGCCTGTCGCGT
>JAIDQW010000172.1 GCA_029062075.1 Paramuribaculum sp. | reverse complement strand
GTATCACTATCATAGACGATGCTTTCAATTCCAACCCAACCGGTTCAGCCATGGCACTCGATGTATTGAGCCGCATGAAAGGGGGGAGAAGAATAGTGATTACACCGGGAATGATTGAGCTGGGAGAAAGAACTGCGGAATTGAACAGGCAGTTTGGACAGAAAATAGCTTCATGCGCAGATATAGCAATTGTTGTAGGTCACTATAACCGCGATGCTATTGTTGATGGTATTAAAAGCGAAGGTATGGCGGACGAGGCAGTTCTCACGGCTGACACCTTTGCTCAGGCGCAGTTGATGCTACAAGGCTTTGTGAAAGCCGGTGATACAGTTCTTTATGAAAATGATTTACCTGATACATTCAAATAAATAATAATTCAGTTACAGATAATCTGTTATGAAAACTAATATCGGAGTATTTTTTGGTGGACGTTCCACCGAACATGAAATCTCAGTGATTTCCGCCAATCAGGCTATGCATGCCATTGACAGGGACAAATATAATGTGACTCCTATATACATTTCCAAAAATGGAAAATGGTACACTGGAGAAGCTCTTTTTGATGTTGCCAACTATCGAAACACTGACGAACTTTTGAAAAAATGTGAGGAAGTTTATATGCGTCCTATTTTTGGCGATTATAATATTTATAAAGCCAAAAAGTCGATGTTTGGCAATGGAGTTGTAACATCCCTTGATGTGGCGATACCCGTTCTTCATGGATCAAATGGTGAGGACGGTACATTTGAAGGAATTCTTGAAGCTATCGGTATTCCTTTTGCAGGATGTGATGTTCTGTCTTCCGCAAACGGTATGGACAAGATTACTATGAAGATGATTCTTGCAAGCAATGGAATACCGGTTGTTGATTATGTATGGTTCACCGATAAGGAATGGTTTGCAAAACATGATGAACTTGTTTCAAAAATAGAATCGACTTTGGGTTATCCGGTAATTGTCAAACCGGCAAACCTTGGTTCAAGTGTCGGAATAGGTAGAGCTGCTGATAGGCAGAAGCTTGAAGAATGCGTTGAGGATGCTACAAGATATTCAAGTCGCATTATTGTAGAACACATGGTTGATAATCTCAAGGAAATTAACTGTTCTGTTCTTGGAGACTGTGATGATTACAGAACTTCCGTTTGCGAGGAGCCTATTAAGAGTGGAGAGATTCTCTCTTATGAGGATAAGTACATGGGAGGAACAAAAGGTGCCAAGGGTATGCAGGCCTCACAAAAAAGAATACCTGCAGACCTTCCTGAAAAAATGAGTAACGAAATAAGATTCCTTGCAGGAGAAACTTTCCGAGTGCTCAGCTGTCATGGAGTCAGCCGCGTGGATGTGATTGTTGATGCAGATACAGATAAGATTTATGTCAACGAAATTAATACTATTCCCGGCTCCCTGTCATTTTATCTGTGGGAAGCAACCGGTATAACCTTCTCACAGCTGATGGATAAGTTAGTGGAACTTGCTCTTAAGCGAAATAGAGAGAGAGCCAATAAAACTGTAACCTATTCAAGAAACATTTTTAGTCTTGGTGGAGGCTGTAAAGGCGGCTGCAAAGGAAAGCTTAAATAATGGGTAATAAGACCAAAGGATATATTCTTGGTTCTTTGGCGGCTGCAACTTATGGTTTGAATCCGCTATTTGCTTTACCGTTATACAGTGACGGTATGGGAGTGGATTCTGTTTTATTTTTCAGATATGTCATAGCTATTCCGTTGATAGCTGTAATGATGCTGGTTCGAGGCAGAAGTTTCAGACTCAGACCTGTACAGGTATTAGGATTAGGCGGATTGGGCATCCTTGTGGCACTCTCATCACTGGCTCTGTTTATGTCATACACTTATATGGCAGCAGGAATAGCATCTACGTTATTGTTCGTTTATCCAATAATGGTGGCGGTAATGATGGTCAGCTTTTTTAAGGAGAAGATTTCTGCTGTAACTGTTGTATGTACAGTAACAGCAATAGCCGGAATTGGACTGTTGTTTAAGAGTTCCGAGGGTGAATCCCTGAGTGTTGTTGGAACTGTGTGGGTCATGATATCTGCACTAAGTTATGCGATTTATATTGTAGCTATTAATAAATCATCTTTGGCTAAGGTTCCAACTTTGACAGCAACATTCTATATGCTTCTTTTTGGAGTGTCGCTTTTTGTAGCCAGACTATTTTGGTTCGGCAAAGTTGAAATTCCATCTCAAAGTAGCGGATATCTGTGGTTGGCTCTATTTGGATTGGCGGCATTTCCAACCGTTGTCTCATTTGTATGTACCACAAGTGCAATCCATTACATAGGTTCAACAAAAACAGCTATCCTTGGCGCATTAGAGCCTGTAACGGCAGTGTTGATTGGAATCTGTATTTTCGGTGAAGAGCTTACACCTCGATCATTGATAGGACTCATAATGATTATTACAGCGGTAACAGTTGTGGTATCCGGTCCTAAAATGGGAGGACGTATAAGTTCCATTAGAAAAATGTTTCCCCGAGTTAAAAAATAAATAGTTAATATATGAGCGGATTTTTCAGTAAATTCTTTTCAAAAGAAAAAAAAGATACATTAGACCGTGGGCTCTCAACGAGCAAACAAGGCGTATTGAGTAAAATTGCCCGTGCTATAGCCGGCAAAAATAAGGTTGACGAGGATTTTTTGGATGATTTGGAAGAAATTCTGATTACATCCGATGTTGGAGTTGACACTACTCTCGCCATTATAGACCGATTGAAGGAAAGAGTAAGTCGTGATGGTTATATGGGTACTGATGAATTGAATACTTTGCTCTCTGAAGAGATTCAGGCATTGCTTGCCGATGCAGGTGATACTGTTTCTTCTCCCGACTTCACATTGCCGGATGGGGCGCGAAGACCATACGTTATAATGGTTGTCGGAGTGAATGGAGTAGGTAAGACCACAACGATTGGCAAATTGGCTGCTCAGTACCGTAATGCTGGATATAATGTGATGCTTGGGGCTGCTGACACATTCAGAGCAGCAGCCATAGAGCAACTTCAGGAATGGGCTGATAGGTCAGATGCTTCAATTGTTAAGCAGAAACTTGGAGCGGACCCGGCTTCCGTGGCGTTTGATACTCTTAAGAGCGCACAGGCGAAAGGAAATGTTGATGTGGTTATTGTCGATACTGCCGGCAGACTTCACAATAAAAAGGCACTAATGGATGAATTAACCAAAATCCGAAATGTAATGTCGAAAGTTATTCCGGACACACCGGATGAAGTCCTTCTGGTACTTGATGGAAGTACCGGTCAGAATGCCTATGAGCAGGCTAAGCAATATACTGCGGCAACCAAAGTTACGGGGCTCGTGATTACCAAACTTGACGGAACTGCAAAAGGGGGAGTGGTGATCGGTATCAGTCATTCTCTGAGTATTCCTGTTAGATATATTGGGCTTGGTGAGAAAATTGAGGATTTACAGGTGTTCCGTAAAGAGGAATTTGTGAAAGCTTTGTTTGGTCAGGATTGATGAAGCGCAAGAAAGTTGATATAATTTCTCTCGGCTGCTCTAAGAATCTTGTTGATTCGGAACGTCTGATGAAATTACTGGCAGATGCCGGTCTGGAAACACGTCATGAACCGGAAAATGTTACTCCCGGTGATGTAGTGATTGTGAACACGTGCGGTTTTATAGGCGACGCTAAGGAGGAGTCTGTAAATACCATTCTTGAGTATGCCGATTTGAAACAAAAAGGTGAAATCGAAGCATTGTATGTAATGGGTTGCTTGTCTGAAAGGTATCGCAGGGAGTTGCCGGCTGAAATACCCGAAGTGGATGCATGGTTTGGTAAGACTGACTGGAATGGTATAGTGAGGAAGCTTGTAAATAAATACCCCGCAACAGCGCCGTACGATAGAGTAATTACTACTCCTCGACATCATGCATATCTTAAAATTTCAGAAGGTTGCAATCGTTTCTGTGCCTTTTGTGCAATTCCTCTGATAACCGGTAGGCATCATTCTCGCACTCCTGAAGAGATAGAAGCGGAAGTAAAGATGCTTGTGAACAGGGGAGTTAAGGAGTTCAATATCATAGCTCAAGATTTGTCAGCTTACGGCACGGATCTCACTTCAAGTGGTAAAAACGAACTTGCAGATCTGCTGAAAAGACTTTCAGATATTAACGGGGTAGAATGGTTAAGGCTCCATTATGCTTATCCCGCCGGATTCCCGAAAGAGATTCTCCCGGTTATGGCTGAAAGAGAAAATATCTGTAATTATCTTGACATTGCATTACAACATATTAGTGATAAAGTCCTTAAAGCGATGAAGCGAAAGGTCGGAAAGAAAGAAACATTGGAACTTCTTGAAGAGATTCGCTCAGGCGTACCCGGGATACATTTGCGCACCACTCTTATGACAGGGTTTCCAGGAGAGGGTCAGAAAGAGTTTGAGGAGTTAATGCAATTTGTGGAGCAGCAACGCTTTGAGCGGATGGGGGCTTTTGCTTATTGTGAAGAAGAAGGTACTTTTGCGGCTCAAAATTATGATGACAGCATACCTCAGGAAGTAAAACAGCAAAGACTTGATGCCATTATGGAGTTGCAGCAGGGTATTTCTGAAGAAATCCAGAATGAAAAAGTCGGGTCTGTACTTAAAGTCATGGTGGACCGTGAGGAGGATGACTGCTTTGTTGGCAGAACCCAGTGGGATTCACCTGAAGTTGATCCTGAAGTAATGATTGCTAAGGATGCAAATATAAAGTGTGGTGAGTTCTGTAATGTAAAAGTTACTAAGGCGATGCCATTTGAACTGATTGGAGTTAAACAGTAAGATGATTATTGAGAACGGAAATAGGCTATTGTCGGCTACTCGGAAATGTATAGAAATGAACATTCCGTTTGCAATATATCTTTTGCCCGGAGAAGACCAATTATATTT
>JAIDQW010000171.1 GCA_029062075.1 Paramuribaculum sp. | reverse complement strand
TTCTCCTGACGGAAAGGAGGTGGCATACCTTGCAAACAGAACTGAACTTAAGGTAATCAATCTCGACACAAAAAAAATTCGCACCGTTCTCCCCGCGAAATACAATTATTCATATTCCGATGGCGATGTGACATATCGTTGGAGCCCGGACAGCAAATGGTTCCTCGCTGATTTTATCGGAGAAGGCGGCTGGAACAACAAGGACGTTGTTCTCGTAAAGGCTGACGGCAGCGGTGAGATTACAAACCTTACCGAAAGCGGCTATAATGACGGAAACGCCAAATGGGTGCTCGACGGCAAAGCTATGATATGGGCGAGCGACCGCGCCGGCTACAGAAGCCACGGTAGCTGGGGCGCCGAGGAGGACACATATATCATGTTCTTCGACCCTGAAGCGTGGGACCGCTTTCAGTTGAACAAAGAGGAGCGTGAGCTGCTTGAAGAGAAAGAGAAGGCTGAAAAGGAGAAGAACGATAAAGATAAAGCCGATAAGGAGGATAAGGATAAAAAGAAAGACTCCAAAAAGGACAAAAAGGAAGATAAAAAAGAAGCTCCTGCAAAGGCTCTCAAATTTGATCTTGACGGACGTCAGGACAGAATCGCACGCCTTACGGTTAATTCTTCACACATGGGTGATGCCGTATTGTCTCCAAAAGGTGACAAACTCTATTACCTCGCTGCATTTGAAGGAGGATATAATCTATGGGAGCATGACCTTCTCAAAAATACCACCAAGATACTTATCAAGGGGGTGAGCGGTGAGATGAAACCCGGTAAGGATGGAGAGAAAGTTTATGTAGCTTCACGAGGCGGACTCAACGAGGTGAGCTTCAAGGACGCAAAAATCACTCCGATTTCCTTTAGTGCGGAATTCAACTGGCGACCTGCCGAGGAGCGCGAATACATTTTCAACCATGCATGGCGTCAGGTGCAGGATAAGTTTTACGACCCTGCTATTCACGGCATAGACTGGAAAGGCTACCACGATGACTATGCGCGTTTCCTGCCTCACATCAACAATAACTACGACTTTGCGGAGATGCTCGGAGAAATGCTCGGCGAGCTCAATGGATCTCACACCGGGGCACGCTACTATCCCTATAACTCTGCCCAGCAGGTCGCATCGCTCGGAGCGTTCTATGATCCCGCTTACAAGGGTGACGGACTGAAGGTGCTGGAGGTTATCAGCGACGGTCCCCTGACCAAGTCAGACAGCAAAATCGGTAAAGGTGCGGTTATAGAGACCATTGACGGACAGCAGATTAAGGCAGGTGAAGACTATTATCCTCTTCTCGCCGGTAAAGCCGGTAAAAAAGTTGTGCTCACAGGTAAATCTGCCGATGGTAAGAAATTTGAGCAGACAGTAAAACCGATAAGCGCAGGTGCTCAGAGCAATCTGCTGTACAAGAGATGGATAGACAACAATCGTGAGAAAGTAGAGAAAATGAGTAACGGTAAAGTCGGCTACATTCATATCAAGGGTATGGACAGCCAGAGTTTCCGCAAAACTTACTCGGATCTTCTCGGACGCTACCGCAATTATGATGCGGTGATTATCGATACCCGTCACAATGGCGGCGGCTGGCTGCACGAAGATCTCGCTATACTTCTAAGCGGAAAGGAGTTCGCCAAATTTACTCCCCGCGGACAGTATGTTGGCAGCGATCCGTTCAACCGCTGGTTCAAGCCCTCTTGTGTGCTTGTGTGCGAAGATAACTACTCAAACGCTCACGGTTTCCCCTGGACATATCAGACCCTCGGGCTTGGCAAGCTCATCGGTGCACCGGTACCGGGAACAATGACAGCAGTGTGGTGGGAAACACAGATTGATCCCAGCATTGTGTTCGGTATTCCTCAGGTTGGTTGCGAAGATATGAACGGCAACTATCTTGAAAATCTCGAACTCAAACCAGACATCGAAGTGTATAACACTCCGGCTCAGGTTCTTGCAGGCGAAGATGCACAGCTTGAAGCAGCTGTCAAGGAAATGCTCAAGAGCATAGAGAAGAAATAAACATTCTTTAAGTACAATTAAATCAGGGTGTCCCGGTTATTTTTATAACTTAGGCACCCTGAATTATTAATACCTTATGGTTCGCTGTGTTGTCGTTATCATGCTTTTTATGTTGTCCGTCAACTTGACGGATGCTGCTGCCAGGCATATAATTGTCGTGGATTCGGCGAGCCGGGAGCCCTTGCCGGGAGCCTCGGTTTACGATAAGAGCGGAAGGGCTATTGCAGTGAGCAATAAACGCGGACACATTCCTGAACAGTCCTCTGTAAGCTTTCCGATAACGGTACGCTATATAGGCTTCAAGGATAAAATAGTTTCAAGCGCTGATGCGGATACTGTTTTTATGGAGGAATTTTATTCCCGTCTGCCTGAAGTTGTTGTAGATGCTCGCGGGCTGCGCCTACTGCATGTCCTGGCATTTGTCAGGGAATTCTCTTCCCTATCCACCTACACCGACACTGTGTTCTTATTCAGGGAGAAGATGGTGGATTTTATGATTAAAACAGATAAGAGGACCAAATTCAACGGGTGGGTTATTCCTCGCACTCTGACAAGCAAGTCATACTACCGCTTTACCAACACTCACGGGCTTGACAGTGTGAGTGATTCATATCTCAACCATTTCTCATGGTCTGACTGGGTGGGGCTTCCGCCTAATTCAGTATTGCCTTTGGCGATGAGAGTCTCAGAGAGTGCGACTGATACGGTCAGAGGAAAATACAGCCCCTCTGAAATTTGGGCAAGAGCCGGAGACAGCCTGAATATTACTGTAGATCTCCTTGCAGACACTCTCAGGCGCAGAGTGGTGCCGAATCTGGATCTGTTCTTTAAGAAATATGTTGATTTCGAGCAGCTTAAGATTAACTTCGATTATGATATATCCGGAGATACTCTCAGGGTGTTGGATCTTGATAAGTATTCTTACCGGATAGACTCAAGAGGCAGGGCGCGCGATATGTTCAGGTTCAACAGACTGAACGAACCTTGCTTTGTGAGCACTACAGCGGATGTTTATATTCTTGACAAGGAGTTTATAACTCTCAAGGAGGCAAAGAAGTGGGAATCACATAAGTTTGATGTCAACGAAACAGGAATATATGAGCCGATGAACTCTCCGGACCTGTCTCCGGAGATAAAGGCTCTTATAGACCGCGTCAACTCTATTGATGCCGAAAAGGTGAGACTCGCTTATGTGCCCGACCACAGATACATCAGTAAATATTCAGGACGCAATAATTTCAAAATAGGCAACAGGGCATTGTTAATTCTCAAGCAGATGACCGGAATATCCTATGTCAAGGCACACCGCAGCATGAAAAACAGCTGGAAATCATTCGTGAATGACCGACGGATAAAAAACAGTGAACGGTCAGAAGAATAGAAACATATGTTAATAGATATTAAATAATAAGGTAAGTAAGATTTCATATTAATTAAAATTCTCATCTTTGCAAATGGAAAATGGTTGCTCTGCCCTTCAGGAGTGGAGGCGATAAGGAGCATCAAAAGGGAACGAGGTGTGATTCCTCGACAGTACCCGCTGCTGTAATTCCCACTGATTCAATGCACAATGCTCAATGCTCAATGCACAATTATAATCGTGAATCGTGCATCGTGCATCGTGAATTGATTGAATCGTTAATCGCAACAAGCCACTGGTCACCAAACGACTGGGAAGGCGCGATTGAACCGGGATAAGTCAGAAGACCTGCCATTTTACAACTCAAAATTGAACGTGCCTGCGGGTTTATGGGCATCTGATTCCGGTTTTCGCAATTATGAAGTAGGGGATATCTCCCTCATAGAATAGTACGCAATTCCAGACAAAAGCATTATATCCCGTTTGCACTCTACAATTCCCGTAGATAACGCAGACGGGTTTTTATTTGCGTATTTACATTAATAAACCATATAAAATGCGAAAATCAATTATTATTCTGTCTCTTGCGGCGGCACTTTTTATACCCTCTGCATGTAGCTATGATGATTCAGATCTTTGGAATGCAGTAAATGGCATTGAAGATCGAGTTGAAACCCTTGAGACTGCTTCGGCTCAGATGAATACCGATATAAAGAGTCTTCAGTCTATTCTTCAGGCAATTCAAAATAATATTTCCATTACAGCAATAACCCCGACGGAAAACGGATATACAATCAAATTTTCCAACGGCACCGAAGCAACTATTTCCAATGGTATTGACGGAGCATCGGCTCCTGAAATATCTGTGCGTAAAGATGACGATGGTCTGTATTACTGGACTATCGCCGGTGAGTGGCTGATTGTGGATGGCGAGAAAGTACGTGCGACAGCCCTCGACGGAGCAGATGCGGTAGCCCCGCAGATGAGAATAAATCCCGAGACCGGAATCTGGGAAATATCTACCGATGGTGGTAAAGTTTGGACTTCAACCGGAGTTGCAGCAAATGGCGACAAGGGGGACTCATTATTTTCCAAAGTAGATGTCTCAAATTCGGAATATGTTGAATTTACGCTTGCCGACGGCAGCACATTCCGTGTGCAGCGTTACAATTCCTCAGCACCTCTCTTCTCTGTTGAGGATGCTGAAGGACTACAAATAATCCGGTGCGGAGAAAGCAAGTCGTTCAAGGTAGAGACAGCTAATGTCGCTTCCTTCTCTATAAGCAAACCCGACGGATGGCGCGCATCATTTGCGGACAATACATTGACAATCACAGCTCCTGTTGAAGCCAATCAATATGCCGAGCAGGAGGGAGTTGTTGATATAACTGTTGTATCTACCGCCGGAACAAGTATGATAGTGAGAATTCAGGTTGCTACTTTTGAGCGCCGTGTGCTCACATTTGAGGATGCCGATGTGAAATTCAAACCTTTCACACTTGAATACTGCAATAAAAACATTACCAACTGGTCAGATCTGATTGATAGCAAACAGTACGGAGGACCAATGCTATATGGAGATTCTGGTTACGGCATGGATCAACCTTACGAATGGTACGATGAGGGAAATACCGAACTCAAGCATACAATGGTGGAAGGTTACGGAATGTATTGCTACTGGAACGGCGGTCATGCAATTTCCAACTATGTATCAACCAACTTGGACGAGGGCGATTTCTCACATCAGCTTGCCGTATATGGAACATCCGGTCATAACGGTTCCGCTAACTTTGCCGTTCATGACGGTTATAGAGACGAGTCGCAATATAAGAAAGACGCCATTCTGCCATCTATAGAATTCGGTGACGGTAAAGAGCATGTGGTAGAGTCAATGTGGATTATGAATACTCTCTATGCAATGAATTGTTATCTGAATGGTAATGGTCTGACAGCTGAAATAGGTCCAGATGACTGGGTGAAGCTGGTTGCTACCGGTTATAATTCAAAAGGAGATAAAGTAGGCGAAGCTACCATTTATACATGTAATGGTCCTGACAATATTGTAAAGGACTGGACAAAATGGGATCTTTCAGTACTCGGTAAAGTTGCAAAAATCGAGTTCAATGTCACAGGTTCGAGCGATAACGGTTCCGGATTCAGCCAACCGGCATATTTCGCCTACGATGACGTGACTGTACAAATTTAAGTTACTGATGGCTAAAACACTCTTTTCATGGTTAAGCATTCTCTCGGCTATTTTGGTCGGGGGGATGCTTATTTCCTGTAATAAAGATGATATAATAGCAAAGGATACTCCTCCTCGCATTATTCTTGATAGCGAAACAGCTGTATATGAGGTGAAAGCCGGAAAGGAACTGACTATATCTCCAAAATATGAAAATGCCGATGACGCCACTTTTGTGTGGAAGGTAGATGATGAGGTGAAGGGGAGCGGAGCTTCATTTACAGCGGTGTGGAGTAAACCGGGAACCTATTATGTAAATATCACGGTTATTACTGACGGTGGGAGAGCAAGCGAGGATATCCGGGTGGAAGTCATAGAGCCCGGAATACCGTATATTTCTCTACCGTTTACCGGCAATGAAGTGTATTTGAAAGCCGGTACCGACTATATGCTTACCCCCGAGATAGCTAATTTCGGAAGTGAGGGACTAAACACTGAGGTTGAATGGAGCTTAAACGGAAAGCCTTATTCAACCGGAACTACTTTCCATTTTTCAACTGATGAAACCGGTGATTATATCGTAAGTGTTAAATCAACCAACGAGGACGGAACAGACGAAAGACAATTTACGATTCATGTGGTAGATGCACTGCCTTTTACACTTGAATTTCCTTCAGTGTCGTATTTCAATTCCTCTACAAGGCGATTTACATTTCCCGGAAGAACAATAATGTTACGCCCGATAGTAGCGGGTGTTGAAACAAACTCTTACGAATGGACAGTAAATGGCACTGCAACAGACTGCGATACTGAGGTTTTTGCCTTTACTCCGGACGCTCCCGGGGAATATGTGGTAAATCTCACGGTAGATGGGTCGGTAAGCGCATCGGTTATAGTTGAGTGCGTCAACGCTACCGAGGAATCCCGTTGGAGGAGAGCCGTAGGTGCAAGCAAAGCTAAATGCAACAAAGTATTCGAGTGGGTGCCCGCTCCCGGACAATTTATAGGTGAAACACAGACCGGAGGGATGACCGGAAACGAAACTACTCATGAATCTGCAATACTCTGGGCTGAAGAGCGGTTGGGTAAAGAACTGTATGTGTCGCTTGGCGGCTTTGGCGGATATATTATCGTTGGTTTTGATCACAGTATTGAAAATACTGAAACAGGGAATGATTTTTCAATTAAGTCTAATGCCTATTTCAATATCGCAAACAGAAACGCCGGCTACAACGATCCTGGAA